>JAFDDW010000418.1 GCA_019310665.1 Deltaproteobacteria bacterium | reverse complement strand
GCCGGCGCCATCGTATTGGGCACCTGGATATATTCGTGGCATACACCATCGGTGCGGAAACGGATAGTAGTCTTGCGGGTTAGCGGCGACGGTTCAATGTGAATATCGGAGGCATCATTGCGAAAGGCGGTGATCAAAACCTGGTCAACGAATTTAACCACCTGGCTGGATGACTCATCAAGGCTGCGGATGTCTTCTTCAATTTCTTCTTCTTCTTCAAAGGTAACATCGGGGATGATATCATCCAAATCATCAAAATCATTTGTCGTGGTGGTTTCAGCCCGGGGATCAAAGAAATGAGCGATGTATTTATCAATGTCCTCCTTAAGACCAACACTGAAAATAATTTTTTGGTTGGGCATCAGGGCTTTGATGTGATCCGTTTTACGTAGATCTTTGGGATCATCGACAAGTATTTCCACGCCTTTTTTGCTCCAGCTTAATGGGACCCAAACATAGTAGAGCAGAAACGACTTTTTGAGCTTACCGATCAACTCAAAAGGAATGGGAAACTCCTCGTCAAAATCCCGAAAGGGACATCCAAAATACTGAGACAGTGATTTGCCCACATCCTCTTTTTTGACCCCGAATCGATCAACCAGCACAAATTCGACGCTTTTATTCATTTTTTTGGTAATGGCCAGGGCTTCCTGCAACTGGTTGGTGGTCACAATTTTATTGCGAATCAGGTAATCATAACGCGAACTGGTTGAAATTCTGGCTTTTAGGGCATTAAGTCTCTCAATGGCTTCGGTATGAGAAGGATCGATACTGGCAGCCGCTTCATAAAGGTCATAGGCAAGATCGAAGTGATCCTTTCTATCCAGCTGCAATCCGAGCCAAAATTTAAGCTGGGCGGTTTCTTTTTCCTGAATGTTTTGTTTATAGATGACTTTATAGGCTGTTTTTACAACATCCTGGGGTTGTTTGACATCCAGCAGGCAGGTTAGATAATCACAAATAATTTTGGTAGGTGAATAATCAGCTTCAGAATAATTGAATTTGCTGTAATCAAATTCGAGCAGCTTTTCATATTCAGCAATGGCCTCTTCCATCAGCCCCAGTTCTTTTAAAGCGGCGGCGCCGTCAAGCAGCGTCGGCACATCATCATGGCTGGACAGTGTCTTTTTGAATATAGAGATATCTTCCTCAGAAAATCCCTGATTTTCGGCTTCTTCCTGATCCTCAATATCTTTTTTCAAAAAGTCGATTTTAGCAACAACGGTCTTACGAATTTGACCATCTTTACCAGGCAGGCTGGCAAGAATCTGTTCATAAACCTGAAGCGCCTCTCGCGGCATCCCCATGGAATGACAGGTTTCGGCCTCTTTAAATTTCGTTTCTATTTCAGACTGCCCGATCGGCTGGATATTATTCATTAAATTCAATTCCGATTCAGCTTCTGTTTAATTTCCAAATTATAGCGGTGGAATTTTGTCGATTGCCAATATTGGGTCGATCGGATTAACGGTTTAAATTCATTTAAATATGGCGTCATCCGCTAGATCTAACGTCATATTCAGGGCACAAAAAAAAGACACTCCGATCCCTTTTACATAGGGTTTAAATAGCACATATCTGGTATCGGTTGTTTTTAGACAAACTTTAGATTGTTTGAGAGGTTGTCTGGGTTGGCGTTTGAAGCGGCCGTTGCCGGGTTGACAAGAATCATTTTCATTTTATTATTTCTCTGGTATAATCTGAAAATAATGAAAAGTTGTACTTGCCAAATTTGGCGGTTTGAAACCTGAATCGTTCAATATGGGTTAATAAATCCCCATTGGTTTTTAACTCAATTGGGGTACCATTGAACTCAAAGAGGAGCCACAATATGCCTGTTTATGAATACGAACATCTGAATAAACCATGCACCCTGGGAAAGGTGTTTGATTATAGGCAGTCAATCACTGACAAACAGTTCAAGCTTTGCCCAAACTGTTCCGGACCGGTAATAAAACTCATTTCCCGTACCAATATCAGTTGCCCCAAAACAAATGGAGAATTACGCGACCTCGGGTTCACTAAACTGGTTAAGCGCGATGATGGTGTTTATGAAAATGTTACCGCCCGTCAGGGTGACAGCCGCTATATGGTTAATGGAAAGCCGGAGACAATACCGGATCTGAGCAAAACCATCAGCGACTGACAGGAACAAAATGGGGCTTCGCCCCAGTTGGAATGGTTTATCAGGGTGGTTGACCGCAAAGGACACCATGATTGCCAACAATCAATAAAAATCCGAACGATCTATTTATTGAATTTTATAACCAGGAAACCGGCATTTTTTCTCCAGACAAACAGGTTAATGGGATCACCGCTTTTGGTCTTCTGCACGGCTTCCGTGTAATCGTTTACGGTTTCAATCGCCTGGTGATTGATCTCTTTGATGATATCACCCACTTGCACGCCGGCTTCGGCCCCCTTGCTGTCGGATCCCACCCCGATAACGACAACACCGGCGGTATCTCCAAGGTTGAACCTCTGGGCCATTTCAGTTGTCAATTCCGTTACCCGGATACCCAGCTCTTCTTTTTCACGTTCCGGGGGTGTGCCACGGGCTGACAATTTGGCATCATTGCGCTTGGCAAGCTTTACCGAAAATGTTTTTTTCCTGCCATCGCGAAAAACTTCCACCGTGGCTGTCTCGCCAACTTTGAGACCGGCTATCATGCTTGTCAATTGACGGCTGGTTTCTACCTTCTGGTCGTTGATCTCGAGAATTATGTCCTTGGCTTGAATACCGGCCTTATCGGCAGGATCGCCTTTAAAGACATCGGCAACCAGGACACCTTTGCGATTCTTTAACCCGTAGTATTCCGCCATTTCGCGGGTTAGATCCTGAATCGCAACCCCCAGCCAACCGCGGGTAACTTCGCCTTCGGATTTTAGCTGGGCAATAATGTCTTCGGCCAGATTGACGGGAATTGCAAATCCGATGCCGGTGCCGCTGGCGATGATAGCCGTATTGATACCCACCACCTCGCCGTCCATATTGAGCAAGGGACCGCCACTATTTCCGGGATTGATGGAAGCGTCGGTCTGGATAAAATCATCATAAGGTCCCGACCCGATCACCCGTCCTTTGGCGCTTACAATGCCGGCCGTAACCGTACGCTCCAAACCAAAGGGGCTGCCGATAGCGACCACCCAGTGACCGATTTTCAGCTTGTCGGAGTTACCCAGTTTAAGAACCGGCAGGTCCTTTTCTGATTTTATCTTAAGTAAGGCCAAATCCGTATTGGGATCGCGACCCACGACTTCCGCATCGAACTCATTATCATCGTCCAGTTTAACCTTGATTTGGTCGGCACCTTCAATCACGTGGTTGTTGGTGACAACATATCCTTTTTTATCAATAATAAACCCCGAACCAAGGCAAAAAAATCGTTAAACGGATGTTCCCGCCCCCGGGGACCCCGCTGAAAATGCCGGAAAACGGGACCACCGCCTTTGATGGTTTTAACGGTGCGGATGTTGACGACGGCCGGACCGGCCATTTCAGCCAATTTGGCAAAATTACCAGGCGTGGAGTAAATATCCGTCGATTTTGCAAATGCCGGCGAATTTAAATCCAAACCCGCAGCAATTGAAAAACTGCCGGTGAGTGCTAAAATAATGATAATGATGTTCATTTTTAAATTGTCTCTGATTAATCCCTTCGCGCGCATGGTATCTTTTCTCCTTTCGCTGATTAGTTAGCCGCGAGATTTCCGCATCGATCATTGCTGGCTATATTAGCTATAACAATCTAAAATAACAAATAAATTGATATCTTGACAAGGTTAGATTCATACATAATTTCATAAAAGACCGCCACC
>JAFDDW010000417.1 GCA_019310665.1 Deltaproteobacteria bacterium | reverse complement strand
GGACAGCAACGCTCGAAAGGAATAGGTGTTTTGATCCAGGGCAATTTTGCCTTTGGGAATCACATCGAAGAGGTATCCGAAATACCGTTTCCACCAGGGCAGCAGGTCGGCCATTTTTGCAATAATGACCTTTTTAAGGCCCGTTTCAGGCAGAACGCTGGTCACGTAGCCAAAATTAGTGTCCATACAGACAATGGCTTCGGCCTCGCTGTCGTTGGCCATGTAGCTGATATCGTGGGGTGTATATATCGGTGTAATGGGAACCGCGACGGCACCTAATTTTTGAATCCCCAGCCAGGAGACCACCCACTGGATGCTGTTGGGAATATACAGCATAACTTTCCGGCCGGCTACGATACCGTTATCGCTGAGAGCAGCCGCAAACTGTTCCGCCAGGGCCTTTAATTTACGGTAAGAAAATCGGGTGCCGAGATAAACCACAGCTGTTTTATCCGGGTGACGTTCGGCCACAGCCGCAAAAGTTGAGTAAATGTTGTGATTCGTTTCCATGTTTCTCTATTAAGTTCGCTTTTATTCAGGCCTAATCTGAGCGATTTCCAGATACCCACGCCCAGACCAGGCGGGCATAAAGCTCGCCCCTACACTTCTTGGAATTACGATACATTCGGAACAAAATTATGACAACTACTCTAAAATACATACACAGCGTATCGCACGTATGACTCTATCTGATGGTTCATAATAATAGGTTTGAAAGGCAACTACGCAACTTATTGTGACGCTGTGTATTCAAACACCGAAATAGGCGGATTTTATTTCGGGATTGTCCATCAGTTCTTCGCCGGTTCCCGATAAAGCCAGCATGCCGTTTTCGATAACATATCCGCGGTCAATAACCGGCAATACGGGTCGGGCAAATTGCTCGGTGATCAGAATGGTAATTCCGGATTCTTTTCTAAGATTTGTAATGGCATCAATCAGCATGGTCTGCATCATGGGGCTTAAACCCAGCAATGGTTCATCAAGCAGCAGCAGGGCGGGTTTGAGTATTAATGTCATGCCGATAGCCAGCATCTGCTGCTCACCGCCGCTTAAAAACCCGGCCTTGCGCTTTTTTAATGGATTCAAAGCGGGGAAGATGTCGTAAACCTGCTTGATTCTCTGGGGCATATCGGATCGTTTTACCAGGTGACCGGCTATTTTCAGATTCTCCGCAACATCACTTTCAGCAAAAATCGGATGTCGCTCCCTGGATAAAACCAGGCCTTTTTTTACCCGCTCAAAGGGTTGTATCTCGGTAATATTTTCACCCTTGAAGACGATCTCCCCATAAATATTTATTCTTTCACCGCCTTTGCGCTGTTCTTTGATCTTCATGTCTATAATGAGACCTGAGATCGTGTTCATCAATGTGGTTTTGCCGGCGCTGTTGGAACCGATGACACCGACGATTTCACCTTCGTCGATGGTCATGCTAAAGTCGTTCAACGCAAGGGCATTTTCGAAGAAAACCATGAGGTTCTTGACTTCAAGCATAAATTACTCCGTAATTTATTGTTTGCCCGTTGGGCCTGTTCTCCCGTTTGCCCGTTCAATTCAGCATTATTGCATTTTTAAACCGGAACGACCGGCTAACCGGCTAACCGGCCAACCTCACATTACGCTTCCGACCCCAGATAGGCATTTTTGACCTCATCGCTTTCCATAACTTCGGCGGCTTTGCCGTCAGCAATCTTTTCTCCGAAGTTTAGTACGATTATCCGATCGGCGATTTTAAACAGCTCCTTTAAGCGGTGCTCGATCATGATGATGGTTTTGCCATCCTGGCGCAGTTTCTCGATGATGGGAACAATGCTGGCAACTTCCGCCAGGCTCAACCCCGAAAACAGTTCATCCAGAATGATCAGATCCGGATTGAGGGCGATTGCTTTTGCCAGTTCCAACCGCTTCAGATATCCCTGGGGCAGCGCACTGGCTGTTTTGTAAGCGACGTAGGAATCCCGTTCAAATCCAACCTCTTCAAGCAGATCCAGCGCTACCGCATCCCGGTCACCATACTTACCGCCGGTCATCGCTTTGACCCGCGGCGAATAAAGGGGAATAATCATGTTTTTATAGGCCGGCAGTTGGTAGAACGGTTTAACCATCTGAAAGGTCCGGGCGATTCCCATGCGTACAATCTTATAGGGAGCCCGGCCGGTAATGTTCCGGCCGCGGTATAATATTTCGCCTTCGGTGGGTTTCACAAAACCGGTGATGAGATTGACGGCCGTGGTTTTCCCGGATCCGTTCGGACCAATCAGCCCCAACAGTTCCCCAGCGGTCAACTCAAAGTTCAAATCCTGGATGGCTTGTACACCCCCGAAATTCTTATAAAGTTTTGATACTTTGAGCAAAGGCGATGCGCCCATTATTCAACCTCCACCCATCTTTCAAACTGGTGATATTTGCGCTGGATGTAATGAAAAAGGCCTTCCGGGATGGCCACCGTAAAAATCACGAGAAACAAACCGTAGATGACAATCCTGAGCCCTCCCAGACCGCGCAGAACCTCCGACAGGGGAACCAGAATAAATGCCCCCAGCACCGAGCCGGCCAATGTACCGATTCCACCGACCACGGCCGATGCGATCGGTAAAATTGAGTAATCCAGCGCAAACACCGGCATGCCCACAAACAAATATACATGGGTCAGAAAAGCACCGGCAAAAGCGCCGATGGAGCCGGCGATAAACAAAGCCTGAATTTTAAACCAATAGATGTTGATGCCGGCGTTCATGACCGAACGATCGTTGTCGCTGATTCCTTTTAATACCAGACCGAAATCGGAATTCATCATGCGCCGGAACCCAAAAAGAGCAGCCAACAAAACAATGATCAGCACATATATCTCCACCCACCTGGAGGGCAGGGGGGACAGACCGCTGAGACCTTCGGTTCCCCCGAAAATTCGTGTGGCCTCGATAATGCGCACCAGCATCAAGGGCAGTACCAGGGTGACCATCGAAAAAAAGATACCGCGCAGTCTTAAAACCGGAATCAGAAAAGCGGTGCACAGCAGACCGCCGAAAATAGTTGCCAGGGGAATGCTAACAGAGGGCGGCCATCCCCAGTAATGGTTCATGATGCCCGAAAGATAAGCACCGGTTCCGAAAAACAGCGCCTGACCCAGGGAAATCATACCGGTTTGAGCCAAGATATCCCAGCTGATTGCCAGGAGCGCAAAGACCAATACCGAAAGTAGGACCCTTTGCCAATAAACGCTCAGGGCAAAAGACAAGACGATCAAGCCCACAACCGGCAGCAGACGAGGCGCAGCTAAATAGAGCATTTCCCGCCAGGAGGATAATGCAAAAATATTGCTGGATCGAGCTTTGATGCCCCTGTCTATTCTTTCCTTACGTTTTTTCATACCTGCCCTTGGCAGTAATAGGTTGATTAGTTAATTACTCCGCCCTGAAAAATAGCATATTTAGGGTTGCAAATTGTTCTTTGAAAACTGAAGTAAGTTGTTAGATCGAAGGTCCGGCGGATTAATTATTTTATGCTGCGCATTTTTTTATGCTATTTTTGACTTTTTAATT
>JAFDDW010000416.1 GCA_019310665.1 Deltaproteobacteria bacterium | reverse complement strand
AACGCCAGTTGAGAGTGCCCCGCAACAAAAACGCCTTGTTAAAAGGTGAAGCTTTACAGGAATTGCGTGCTTTTTTTCAGTACAGAAGAAACCAGTTTGGACAGGCTGGATTTTTCATTATCTCCCCGGATTTTATCAATATCGCATCCATGCGTGATAGTAAGCAGGGGGCCAAAAATTTGATTTCCAGCCAGGCCTTGGATCGTCTCAACCAAGCATTCAAGGGTAAGGCCGTCATGGTACCTCCCATATGGTCCGATGTCCCTTTGAGCTCATATTCTGAAGGTAAGTCCAAGAGCTCTCCCAGCATGTTTTTTGCTGCTCCGATAAAAAATATAGATGGTAAAATTATTGCCGTGGTCTCCCAACGTGTCGATCCCTCCATGGATTTTAGCCGGTTGATTCAGCTGGGACGCATCGGCAAAAGCGGGGAAACTTATGCCTTTGGCCGCTATGGCAAGCTGCTTTCCCAGAGTCGTTTTGATGAAGATTTGCGAAAAGCCGGACTGATCGACGAGGATCAAAAGAGCATTCTAAGGATCAGCGTTCGCAACCCCGGCGGTGATATGACCAAAGGCTTTTCCCCTTCGGTTCCCCGATACCAGCAGCCACTGACCCTTATGGCCCAGCAGGCAACAAAGGGAAAATCCGGTTTAAACGTGGAAGGATACCGGGATTACCGGGGCGTGCCGGGGTATGGTGCCTGGTTATGGGATGATGAGCTGGGTGTCGGATTGGCCACCGAAATCGATCAAGCCGACGCTCTCGGATCCTATTTAACCACCCGTACCGTAATCCTAACCGTGTTAGGAATTACGGTTTTGCTCGCGCTGGGCTCTATGGTGTTTGCGGTGTTGATTGATGTACGCGCGAACCGGGCGTTGCAGAAGTCCTATGATGAGTTGGAGCTTCGTGTTGAAGAAAGAACGGCCGAACTGAAAGAGAATCAAGCGCGCCTCGAGCAGGCCGAGGAACGTAGTCGTTTGCTGCTTGAATCCGCACAAGAAGGTATTTTTGGCGTGGGAGAGGATGGCCTGGTGAACTTCATCAATCCAGCCGGATTGGCCTTGCTGGGCTTCGAGGCCGTTGAGTTGATCGGACAAAAGATCCATCCGCTGATCCACCATACCCGGCCCGATGGCACCCCTTATCCGGTCGAGGAGTGCCCGATGTATCACAGCCTGACCCAGGGTACGATCGGCAGCCGGGACGACGAGGTCCTCTGGCGAAAAGATGACACCTCTTTTCCTGTAGAATACACCAGTGTTCCGATCCGCAAGAATGGTTCCATTGCCGGCTCTGTGGTCGTTTTTCGTGATATTAGCGAACGCAAAGAGGCCGAGGAAGCGTTGCGTGAAAGCAAAGCGGCTGCACGGGGATTGCTCGATGCAACCCAGGAATCCCTGCTTCTCCTGGATAAAGAGGGAACGATTATCGCCAGCAATCAGACAGCCGCCCAAAGATTCAAAAAATCCTCAGATGAACTTAGGGGCACCAGCCTGTTTAGCCTCTGGCCTCAAAATATCCTTGAATCGCGGAGAGCCCATTTTGAAAAGGTCCTACAAACAGGTAATCCGGCAGATTTTGAGGATATTCGAGACGGAATGGTTTTTCATCATATTTATTATCCGGTTCAGGATAAGGCGGGTGCTATAATGGGGGTTGCTATCTTTGCGCAGGATATCACCGAGCGCAAGCGTGCAGAAGAGACAGTGCAGGAGAGCGAAGAACGTCTGCGGACGATAATCAATACAGCTCCAATAGGCATCGCTCTTTTGAAGAACCGAAAAGTCATCATGGCGAACAATTCGATGGGGGAAATGCTTGGGTATGAGCCCGGTAAAATGGATGGCATGGAAACGCATCCCTTTTTCGTAGACGACGATGAATGGGAACGCGTCGGACAGACTGTGTACCCAGCTCTGGAACGGGGCGAGATGGTGTCGATGGAGGTGAAAGCACGCCACTCTGGTGGCGAATCCTTTGATGCTCTCCTGAACGTTGCCGCAATTATGCTTGCCACAGGGGTTGCGGAAGTAATCATTACGTTTTTAGATATATCCGAACGCAAGCTGATCGAAGAGGCGCTGCTTGCTTCCGATGAAAAGTCCCGTTTACTTTTGGAATCAGTCGGCGAGGGTGTTTTCGGTGTGGACCTGGATGGAAAAGTGGCCTTTATTAATCCGGCGGCTAACCGGATGCTGGGCTACGGTCGCGAGGAGCTTATCGGGCATGGTGTCCACGAGCAGATTCACCATTCGCACGCGGACAGATCGGCATATCCGAAAAGCGAATGCCCCATGTATTTGACCTATGCTAACGGCACCGATCACCACATTACCGACGAGATGCTCTGGCGCAAGGACGGCTCGTCATTTCCCGTCGAATACACCAGCATGCCGATAAAGAAAAATGGACAGGTCGTCGGGGCGGTCGTCACCTTTATGGATATCACCGAGCGCAAGCGTGCAGAAGAGGAGCTAAAAGAGAACGAGGAGGCCTTACGAGAACAGGCAATTCAATTGCGCACCATTTTTCAAAAATCGCCTATTGGAATTCTTCATATCGGCAAAGACGGCATCGTTCTCGACTGCAACACCAGACATGCCGAACTCATGGGATCAACCCGTGAAAAAATTATTAGCATGAATTTACGGAAAGAAATTAGAAATGATGAAGTGCGTGCCGCCGTTTTCGGCGCCCTTGACGGTGTGCAAAGCGAATTTGAAGGAGAATATACTTCTGTCAGCGGGGGAAAAACCGTAGTGGTTCGATCTGTCTTTAGCCCCACCGAGCCCGGCACCTCTCCAACGGAAGTCATCAATACAACTGAAGACATCACCGAACGCAAAGAAATGGAAGCCCAGATAATTCAAGCCAGGCAGGCTGCGGAAGAGGCCACGAAAGCTAAGAGTGAATTTCTGGCCAACATGAGCCATGAAATCCGCACGCCGATGAATGCCATCATGGGGATGGCGCACCTGGCCATGAAAACCGATCTTACCGCCAAGCAATATGACTATCTGAAAAAGGTAGATATTTCCGCCAAGTCCCTTTTGGGGATCATCAACGACATCCTGGATTTTTCCAAGATCGAAGCCGGCAAATTGGACATTGAATCAGTGGACTTCCAATTGGAGGATACGCTCGACAACATTTCCACGCTGGTTGGCATTAAAACCCAGGAAAAGGGGCTGGAGCTGCTTTTTAAGACCGATCCATCGGTTCCGACGGCACTTGTCGGTGATCCCCTGCGCCTTGGGCAAATTCTGATCAATTTATCAAACAACGCCGTCAAATTTACAGATACGGGGGAAATTGTAGTCCTTACCGAATTGATCAAAAAAGACGGTGCCCAAGCTACCTTAAAATTTTCTGTTCGTGATACCGGCATCGGCATGACTGAGGAACAAGCCGCCAAGCTGTTTCAACCTTTTGCGCAGGCAGACTCTTCAACGACCCGAAAATATGGCGGCACCGGCTTGGGACTGACGATCAGCAAACGGCTGGCAGAGATGATGGGCGGCGAAATCTGGGTGGAAAGCGAG
>JAFDDW010000415.1 GCA_019310665.1 Deltaproteobacteria bacterium | reverse complement strand
CCAAAATAAAAAAAGGGATCCCGCCGAAATGATCTCCGTGAAGATGGGTGATGAGAATACTGTCAATATCAAGCAAGCTCACGCCGAATTGCTTCATTGAAATTAAAGCGGATGCACCGCAATCCAAAAGAAACCCTAAAACTCCTTGAACGTTATAAAATAATATCATCAGAAGTGAAATCAAGGGGGAGTTGGATTCCGGAAAGCTTGATTTGGAATTATTTCCTTTATTTTCATATACTTGTCGATTTTTCATCGTTCACAAAAAACAACACCGCTGTCCACAAAAATGCACGGTTTTTAATCATCGAAACCATATGGCCCGCCCCTCCTGATTCTAACTCATTGATATTATTTATATTATAAATAAGCTTGGATTTTTGGAATGAATTTTGCTTAATATAGAAGGCTTCCGCATATAATTAAAAATTCCAGGACGTTTATTTCACGTATCGGCATGCGGCCTAAACGCCGGGTCGATTTCCGGATTGCCAGGGTTGGGAGAAAATTATGAAGAAAGCTTTGACATTTTTTTTGATTCTAATTGTTTATGGTTTAAGTTCCCACAATAGTTTCGCTTCGCAAGATATCAAAATTTTGCTGAAACAACCGGACACTCAATTAAGCTACAGGGTCATAGAGGACGGCAAAGTCCTGGTCTCGATAAAGGATGCCCAGGGGGAGCCCATCCGGGGTCTGAAGCCAGAAGATTTTACGGTGGGACGTGGTATCCAAAAGGCGGATATTCTTTCTGCCGAATCCCTTGAGAACGTAAAAGAAATCCCCTTGAATATCGTCCTGGTTATAGACAACTCATTCTCAATGAAGGAACGCCAGGCGGTTGAACCGCTTCTCCTGGCTCTGGATGAATTTTTTAAAACTGTTCGCCCCATAGACAATATTCACCTGGTCGTGTTTGATGATCAGCCCAAAGTAATTGTTCAAGAAATACCGCTTCACACCCGGATATACACTTCCAGTGATATTTCAAAGCTTAAAAATTTTTTAAAAGAATCCCATGGCCGGGGCTCAACAGGCAAAACTTACCTGTATGAGGCCATGCTCGCCGGCCTGGATATTATTCGCAAGATGCCGGCGGAAGACAATAAGTTCCTGGTGGTATTTTCAGACGGAGAGGACCTTAACAGTGCCGTTCCGCCCACCATCATCCAAAATGAAGCCGAAGGAATCGAAAATTTTGAAGTATATTGTGTCGATTACATGCCCGGTTCCAAATTGAACCGATTTCTGACATCTTTTTCCGAGAACCATGACGGCCGTATCTGGAAAGCCACCTCATCCTCAGAGCTATCCCCTATTTTCAAGGCTTTTACCTCTACCCTGCTTTACCGTTATCTCATTTCGTACCGCTTGCCCGATCCGGTGATTGTGGAGCCGGCCGGATTTGACTTTGACATTTTGACCATGCTCGATGGCTCGCCGGTCAAAAACTACATTTTCTTTGAGACCGGCCAAGGCGAAATCCCTGCCGACTACGCCCTGTTTAAAGATAAATCACAATCGGCATTCTTCGATGAGACCTTATTGAAAAATGCCTGGGACAAATATCTCAACATATTGAATATAGTTGGCCAGGACCTTTCCCGTCAATCATCCGCCCGGATCAAGATTACCGGCTGTAACGCCGATGTCGGCTCTGAAAAAGACAATCTTGATCTATCCCGCCGCCGGGCGGAGGCCGTCAGTGCCTATTTAAACAAGTTCTGGGGTATTGAGGAATCCCGCATGACCATCAAAGCCCGAAATTTACCGGAGCAGGCCACTCCCAAGGATTTAATCGGTGCCCGCCCGGAAAATCAACGGGTGGAAATTGAATACGACTCGGCCGCGATGCAGGCCGACGCGCCGGATAAATTTATAGCGGAAATAAACGGCAAAAATGAAATCTCTATCCGCACCAATATTCTTTTTGAAACCGGTTTTCGTGAATGGCAGCTAACCATTTTAGGCGATGACCAGCCGCTTAAAACTTTCAACGGCAACGATGATATAGAACCCCGGTATACGTTTGCACTGCGTGACCTGGATATGGAAAAGCTTGTGGCGCTGAAAACCATAGGGGTCAAGGCCCGGGTCGTGGATGATCGGGGCATTGCCAGTGAAACCGAAACCGTTATTTTGCCGATAGCGGTCTCACGCAAAGGCTGGATTGATGAACTGGTTGGTCCGCCCCGGGGTTCTGTATCCATTGAGCCGGCAACCTTAACCATCGAGGAATTGACAACCATCGATAGCTCGCCGTTTCTGAATTATATTTACTTCAACGAAGGTACCAGTGATATCCCGGCCGGCTACAAGCTATTTAACAATCAAACCGACACCCGGACCTTTGATGAACTCAATTTAAAAGACACCATGGAAAAGCATCACCATATTCTAAACATCCTCGGTCAGCGCTTGTTAAATCATCCGGAAGCACGAATCCGTATTGTGGGCTGCAATTCGAATCGAGGGGTTGAACGCGGAAAAATTGATCTTTCCCGCAGTCGGGCGGAGGCGCTAAAAGCTTATTTGAGATACATATGGGGCATTGATCCCGCCCGAATGGAGGTGCATGCCCGCAACCTGCCGGAGGTTGCAAGTGCGGCCAGTCTCAGCGAAGGCCGAGCAGAAAATCAGCGGGTTGAAATCTATTCTGACTCCCCCGTGTTACTTGATGTCATCAAAAGTACCTATGTGCAGGAAATCTGTAATGCGGAAGAAATCCGCATCTCACCGCAGATCCAATCAGGATACGGAATCGACAATTGGTCCATAAATCTGACCGGCGATGGCAAGTCCATAGGGTCACTTGAAGGCCAGGGTGATCTTGAAACGGTCTATTCTCTGATGATAAAAGATATCGGTTTAAGCCAGATCAGTTCATCCAAAACGGTCACGGCCGACATAGAAGTTACAGATCTCAAGGGCAGGTCCCTGAAAGTGACGGCGGACGCCACGGTACAGTTTATCAAAAGAGAAGAGCGTCTGGCCCGGAAAAAAGGATACAAGGTTTTGGAAAAATATGCCTTGATCCTGTTTGACTTCAACCGCTCGGATATCCAAGCGCACAACAAAGAGATTGTTGACCGGATTGTCGCAAGGATCAAAGAAATTCCTGAGGCCAGGGTAAGCATTATCGGTCATACGGATACGATTGGTAATGAAGCTTACAACGTGGCACTCTCCATAAAGCGCGCCCGGGCGGCCTATGATCAGATTTTAGCAGGTGGGATACCGCAAGGGGAAAACATTACCTACGCCGGCACCGGTCCGCACGAACCCCTTTTTGATAATGAACTGCCCGAAGGCCGGGCGCTCAACCGCACCGTAACCGTCACCCTGGAATATGAAACGGAAAAGTAGTTAAAGGATGGTTGATTAAGTTGATTGGTTTAATTACTCCGCCCTGAAAAATAGCCATAACAGGGTTGGGTAGTATAAATTTTTACTTTGAAAATTGAAGAAAATATTTAGAAGTTGATCCGGGCGGATTAATTAATTATTTCTTAAAAAGAAGTGCACAAAGGCGTATGAGTACTGAAAAGTTCTTCAAAATATTAAAAAAAAGTACAAAATTTTAAGAGCTTAGTCCATACTATTTTTTTTACATCAGCCTCTGGGATGAAATTAAAAAGTCAAAAAAAGCATAAAAAAATGCGCAGCATAAAATAATTAATCCGCCG
>JAFDDW010000414.1 GCA_019310665.1 Deltaproteobacteria bacterium | reverse complement strand
GCTCGCGGAATTCCGATCAGGCTGGTCAGCAGAGCGTACTGGGTGGCGGTAAACTTTTTGTTGGTAATGCTGGCCATAAAGGCCACGAAGGCGGCCGTGCCCATACCGCTGCTTAAATTCTCGAATGCAATCACACCGGATAAAGCCGCTATGCTGTAGCCGATTCTGGCCAGCAGGGCGAAGCAGGCCGTAGACAGGGCTTGAAGGACCCCGAAAATCCAGAGGCTGCGGTTTATTCCCAGTCGCAGCAATATAATCCCGCCTAAAAAGGCGCCCGCCAGAGTGGCACCGGTCCCGAACACTTTAACCACTGCGCCGATGTCGGTTTTTGAAAAGCCCAGATCAAGATAAAAGGGCGTGGTAATGGCACTGGCCATGGTGTCGCCCATTTTATAGAGCAGAATGAAGATTAAAATCCACACGGCATTGTTGCGGCTGAAATACTCGGCCAGGGGATTGATCACCGCATCTTTCATGGTCTGTGGTGTGCCGGCGGCGACCTGGGGTTCCGGTGTTAGCAGCGTGGTAAGAATTCCCGGCAGCATGCAGCCTGCCATGATCAGGTATACCATTGAAAAGGGCATATGATCCGCCATTATCAAGCCGCCGCCGCCGGCCAGCAGCATACCCATCCGGTAACCATAAATGTACATCGACGAGCCAAGTCCCAGTTCTTCGTCCGGCAGATCTTCTCGGCGATAGGCATCGATGACGATATCCTGGCTGGCGCTGAAAAATGCCACCAGAACAGCGGCTACAACCATCAGGATCACATGCTCTACCGGATCGGAATATCCCAACGCTGCTATAGCAAGAACCAGCGCCAGTTGCGCGATTATTAGCCATCCCCTTCGTCGCCCTAAAAATGGTAGTGTAAAACGGTCCAGGATGGGGGCCCAGATAAATTTCCAGGTATAAGGCAGCTGAACCAGGGTAATCATCCCGATCCAGGTAAGATCGATGTTTTTTTCCTTCATCCAGGCCTGCAGCACGCCTATGGTCAATAGAAGGGGAAGGCCGGCGGAAAATCCCATGACAAGGGCCACCAGCATGCGACGGCTGCATAGGACTTTTAAGATGGATTTGCGGTATTCAGGCGGCAAACAATCCTCGCGAGTTAGGGGAATGACGATTGTCGAATGACGAATTAAGGTATTCTTTCGATTTTATACAAACCTAAAAAACCAATGGCGCAAAACGGCACTTTAAAGTGTACGATACTATTGGCAATTGCCAATTATGATAGTTGTTGGCCCTCTTTAGAGCGGCAATTTTCTGCGAAATACGGAGACCATCAACAGAAATAAAGAAGACAGAATTCCTTCATTCGACATTAGTCATTCGTCATTTGCTTGGGTGTAACTATCGGGCCAAATTTTTCTTTCAAGGCCGTCAACTCCTGGCGCTGTGCTTTCAAAATATCAAACAATTTTTGCGGAATGTTTTTTTCCTTGCCATAGGCTTCAATCTGCAGATCGATCCGGGCCACAATATTGTCGATGTAAAGAGAAAACTGCTTCACATAGAGGTCTTCAGGGTACTCTTTAGCGATGCGGGATTCAAATAAACTTTTCAGATCTGCATACTTGGGCAAATACCCAACGGGGGTTTCTATGGCATCAACTTCGCTGTATGCGCGTCTCTCCAGCCAGGCCATCCAGGCCTTAACGTCTCTTTTCTCGCCGAGCAGCTTTTTGGAGGTCCCCCCCCGGGCCTCTTCGGTTAAGAAGTAATTCAGCCCGGCCAGAATCGGCCGTTTATCCGGTGCGATTTTGCTGCTGCCGAAAAATTGAAACTGTGCTTCCATGTAGTCTCCCAGAGAACCGGGAATAAACGGGGCATTGGCCCAGGGCTGGCGCCGAACACCGGTGGCGCCGACCTCGGTGGCTGTGGCTGCCGACACAATGCAGGCCCCGATGACAACGCCGCGATCCGAATCCTTGGCGACCCAGACCGGCGGCATGGTGTCACTGTCGCGACCGCTGTAAGTAACGATGCGCGTCTCAACGCCGGCCGGATCTTCGTTTTTGTCCGAATAATTGCCCAGAGCGGTATTTTTAAGGGTGCAGCGCGAATTGGGATGCGACATGGGAATCTCTTTGCCGTTTGCGTCGACCATGCCCTTCTCCCATGGGCCTTGAAAGTTCACGCCTTTGATCGGTGGCGGGTCCTCATTGTTGCCGACCCACTGGGGCACACGGTTGTCATCGATTAACACATTGGAAAATATGACTTCGGTACCGGGAGGACGCAGGCATTCCATCAGCACCGGGTCGCCTTCCCAGTTTACATCCTCCACGATGCCAAAAATACCGGCTTCCGGATTGATGGAGCGCACGGAACCGTCTTCGGCGATCCACAACTGGGCCAGATCATCGCCCACAAAATGGTCTCCCGCCATGGCCGAAGTCGTCTTGCCGCATCCGCTCGGGGCGGCACCGATCATCCAGGTTATGCGGCCACCGGGTCCGTTGATACCGGTAACAAACATGTGCTCGGCCAGCTGCTCTTCTCTTTTTTCATAAACCGAGCGGTCAACCGAAAAACGGTGATTGCCCTTTTTCATCAACAGGGTATTGCCGGCATAGGTGCAGTTGAAGCTGTAAGTGGTCAGATGGCTGCGATCCATGAATACCCGGGCATTGGGCAAATCTTCGGACCTGTTCAAACCTTCGCTGTGGATATTGGCATAGAAGTGGCCTGTTTTTTCAATTTCCCCATCAAAAAGCGAAAACACATTACGGTACAGGATATCGGCACTGTGAAGCACGTAGGTGGAACTGGTAATTTCTACGGCCGGATTTGATGCCGGCGCACCTACGGGGCCCCGCACATAAAACCCGATCAGCATTTGCTTGCCATTCATAATCCCGGTCATTTTATCCCGAATATCTTCAAAGGCTTCAGAGCGGTCCATCAGATTGGCAAGGGAATTGACCTCTTCACCCTCATTGTGGATATAAAAGGTGCGGTCGATAATACGGCCCTGTTCTTCTTTGAGGTCATAATGAATGGTGTGTCCTTCCATGGGAAGTTTGGATTCTTCACCTTTTTCAAGGGACAGGTCTCTGATATATTGCCGGTCTTCTTCGGAGCCGGTATCGATAAATACGCTGTCCGGACCGCAAAGAACGATGGCGTTGGCAACCTTGAGTCGAACCGCCTCGTTTTTAATCTCATTTAGTTTGGATAAATTGACCGCATCCAGCTTGTCTTCAAATACTTCCTGAGCTGCTTCCGGAGTCTTAACGCCTCCTAACTCAGTTACAATGTCGATCACGTCTTTTTGGGGTCCCATAATTATTCTCCCTCTCCGAAGTTTGCAAAAAATAAAGGCCTCAATGTTTCCTTTTCTGCCGGTAAAGTGATATTACTCTATCATTTTATACGATCCGGGTCAAAAGATAATCGATCTCTGATTGAGCGGAAATCGCGCAATCAGGTGTTAATTGTTATTTGTTGTTATGTTCGCACCTGAATTTTTCCTGGATGGGCATGTGCTGCCGGATCCAGACCAGCACCTTGTCAAATTCGTCTTTAAGTTCGTTCAA
>JAFDDW010000413.1 GCA_019310665.1 Deltaproteobacteria bacterium | reverse complement strand
CAGGGTATGAAAATCAACATAACCGGTAATTCTGGCGGAACAGCCGATGCCGGAGACCATAACGATTTCGTTTCTACTAAAGCCCAGCTTTTCGATGGCCTGCAGCAATCCATTAAGTACCGTCCCGTGGCCGCAACCGGGACACCACAGATGCGGGAAAAAGCGTTCCCTCAGGTAATCTTTAACTGCCATTTGTCAAACCCCCTTTCCCTGGGTTAACCGCAAGATGTTCATGATATCCGCCGGGGTAATGAACACGCCGTCAATGCGGTTGGCTAGAAAGACCTTTTGAGGATCATCCACGACCAGTTTCACCATCTTTAGAATTTGGCCCATGTTCAACTCCACGACGATAACGGATTTGGTGTGGGCGCATTTCTCGCGGACTAGATCCTCGGGAAATGGCCACAGTGTCTGCAGTTCCAGGAGGCCAAGTTTCTCTCCCCGCAGGCGCCGGTTTTCCACAACGTGCCGTGCCGAACGGGCTGCTGAGCCATATGAAATTAACAGATGCTCAGCGTCCTCCAGATAAAATTCTTTATACCGGGCGATCTGATTGGTTCGATTTTCGATCTTGTCCACCAGGTGACGCAGCAGTCCGTGCACCACCTGTGGTTTAGTGGACGGAAATCCCCACATGTCATGAAATAAACCGGTGACATTATAGCGGTGAACACCACCAAAATCAGACATGGGAAGTCGTCCGTCTTCCCGGGGCAGATAAGGATGATAATCCACCCCTTCTTTAACCGATGTTCTGAGCCGCTCCATCAGCGGAATTACCCCGGATTCGGGAATGACCAGTGGTTCGCGCATATGAGCTACCACCTCATCAAATAATAGTATAACCGGTGTCCGGTATGTTTCAGCCAGATTAAATGCATCCACGGTTACCGTAAAGACATCCTGGTGATTGGAAGCCGTCATGGCAATAATGGCGTGATCGCCGTGTATGCCCCAGCGTGCCTGGTTGACATCACCCTGACTGCCATGGGTGGGAATGCCGGTGGAAGGGCCGCCACGCTGAACGTTAACGATAACGCAGGGAATTTCAGTCATAACCGCATATCCGAGGGCTTCCTGCATCAACGAGAAACCCGGACCACTGGTAGCCGTCATGACTTTACGACCGGTAAGGGAGGCACCGATAATCGCACAGAGCGATGCGATCTCATCTTCCATCTGAATGAATTTGCCGCCGGATTGAGGAAGTCGCAAAGATAGCAGCTCAGCAATCTCAGTTGAAGGGGTTATCGGATAGCCGGCAAAAAAATCCAAACCGGCGTATAGGGCCCCTTCGACACAGGCCTCATTGCCCTGGACAAATTTTTTATTTTCATTCATTTCAACACCCTACTCTTCTGTTTCTATTTCAATTGCCAAATCCGGGCATCGGAGTTCACACAACCTGCAACAAATACAATCCTGCGGTCTAACCGCCCTGACTTTGTCCTTGTCATCCAGTTCCAGAACTTTTTTAGGGCAAAGTTCCACGCAAATACCGCAGCCCTTGCACCAATCCCGGTTGATATGGTGTTGCTTTAATTTAGGTTTCGCCATAGACCATTCCTCTCAAGGCCCTAACCCGGACAAGCCGGAATTGACTATTGAAAATATTCAATCATTTGAAGATATGGAACATGGTCGTATCATCGGAATTTTTTTTGTCTTCAATTGGCAAAAGAATCGATCCTAACCAGGTTCTGTCGCGCCGATTTTACTGAGATTTAAAACTATTAATTTATCATACCCTTGTCAAGGAAAAGGCGTAAAAATCGGTAGTTTATGAATTACCCCTTTGACAAAGTACAACTTTTTCTAATATGCTTAAGAGAGTTCTGAAAATAGAACTACATGATTTAAATAGGTTATAGAAATTCCGAAACGTTTTAGGATCTACGTCATCCGGGAGGAGCACCATTTATTTTGAGAAAAACGGTATTATTTGTCGTTATTCCTCTTTTCATAATCGTCTGTGCGGTCTCAGGGCTTGTCTTAGAACTTAAGATATTCGCCACGACCCCCGCTGGGACAACAGTCTCAAAAAATATTGTTATCAACGTACACCCGGGTCAGACGTTAAAGACAACTGCAGACCGCCTCCACAAAGAAAACATCATAAAAAACGCGGCGAAGTTTGTCCTCATTGCGCGTTTTAAAGGTTACGATAAGCGATTGAAAGCCGGGGAATACCTTCTGTCAGCAGCCATGACCCCCATGCAACTACTTGCAATCATGGTAAAAGGGACTGTCAAGCTTTACAAATTGACCATTCCCGAAGGTTACAATCTATATCAAATAGCCGATTTGGTGGATGCGGCGAACTTCGGCACCAAAAATGATTTTATTAAAGCAGCCACCGACACGGCCCTGGCGCGTAAAAACGGTCTGGAGGAAGATACGTTTGAGGGATATCTCTTCCCGGATACCTATTTTTTCTCTAAAGAAGTCACCATCGAAAAAATTATTTCTACCATGGTACGACGCTTCTGGACTGTTTTTGTTCCTGAATGGCAGGCCCGGGCAAAAGATCTCGGACTGAGCGTTCATCAGGTTGTCACTCTGGCCTCCATCATTGAAAAAGAGACCGGCGCTTCGTTTGAGAGACCGATCATTTCATCGGTATTTCACAATCGGCTGAAAAAAAAGATGCGACTGGAATCCGACCCTACCGTTATATATGGCATCAAAAACTTTGACGGCAATCTAACCAGGAAGCACCTGACGACACGAACGCCCTATAATACCTACAAAATTCGGGGACTGCCTATCGGTCCGATTGCAAACCCCGGAAGCGCGTCTCTGGAGGCCGCCCTGTATCCGGACAATACGCCATACATCTTTTTTGTTGCCAGGAAAGACAGCACCCATCAATTTTCAACCAACCTGAAACAACACAATCGGGCGGTTCGAAAGTATCAACTGAGCCGCAGGCGTAAGAATGACAAATGATTTGTATCGCCCCGGCTTGACACGGAATCACATCACCATTAATTTAAATTCAACGCCATTCTGCCAAATACCAAGGAGATGATTATGGTTGATTCCGAAAAGAAAAAACAAACCTTCATTATTGACCTTGAAAAACTCAATACCCTCAATGCTGAAGGGTGTGCAGCCTGTGGCCGCAAATTTAACCTCGGTGAAACCATCGTAAAAGCCTGCGGCGCCTGGGAAGGTCCCCCAAAATTTATTCACGAAAATGAAGCGGTATGGGATGCAACCACATCCTCCTTTGTGGAACGACGCTGCTACAATTCCCGCAAAGAAGGGTGATTTTCATAAATTACAGACCTTGTCATTAACTCTAAAAATGAGTCGATTTTTTGGGCACTATTTATATTTATTAACGCCGAATTGGGGAATTTAGGAATTTAGGAATTGAGGGATTAAAGGATAAAATCAATCAATTAAAATAAAATAGATAGAATTCCTTCAATTCCTAAATTCCTCAATCCTTTAATTCCTCAATCAGACCCGTGTCCAATCTGCATGCAATCCCATGACAGCTAAAGAGTCACAGCTATTTTTCCAAGCTGAACTATGAGGTCTGT
>JAFDDW010000412.1 GCA_019310665.1 Deltaproteobacteria bacterium | reverse complement strand
ATCCTGTCCATCCTTGCCTGTCCCGATGAAAGCGGGATTGATCTTGTCAGAAAATGGCCTGTCTATGTTGTTAAGTTTCTTTTTCGATCAGACTCGCCGCTTTTCAGGCCAGCAGCGACGCTGATTTTAAAATCGACAGAATACATTAATTCCGCATTCCCCATTCCCCATTCCGAATTCGAAACCTTCTGTTATCTGTCTTCAGATCTCTGGTTTCCGCATTCCGCATTCCGAATTCCGACCTCAGCTCTCTGGTTTCCGCATTCCGCATTCCCAATTCAGATGTGTGTCTTTGCTTTTTTCCTTTAATTCCGCATTCCGCATTCCGAATTCCGCATTCCAAACCTGCTATCCGCCTATTTTGTGGTGGCGCTTTAAAGATCCAATATTTTTAAAACCTTTACTTTTAGACACATCTTCCTGATATATTGAAAATTTCCCGTTGTAATCTCTAAAGGACTTCCAAACCTGGCATTTTCCCATCGTACCGTATTCGCGCACTCGGGAAACGACATCCAGGTCGATGACCTGGGTCATAATCCGCTCGCCTTCTCCTGAATTTTGGAGAATCCTTCCTTCAGGATCGACAAAGACCGATCGACCGATACCTCCGGCACCGACCCCGTTGAGACTGAACCAATAATACTGATTGGCAATCGCATTGGCCTGAGCCATGATCAATTCCTGTGTCCGATCCGGTGTACTGGTGGCCGTCGGGCAAAAAACGGCCTCAGCTCCCATCAGAGCCAGAGTTCTGGCCAATTCCGGGAACCACTGATCATAACAAATGCAAAGACCGAACCGACCTTTTCCCGGAATATCGAAGACACAAAAGCTCTCTCCGGGATCCGAAGTTTCCAGAGGCTGCCAGGGAAAGATTTTGCGATACCTGGCAATCAAGTCCCCTCCGGAGGATATCACTACGGCCGTATTGAAAATTTTATTTCCTTCTTTCTCGTAAAACGATCCGGGGATGACCCACTTTTTATTGTCCCTGGCCCATTTACCGAACTTTTCCAGGGAAGGATTCGGAATCGGCAGCGCCAATTTCATAGCCAGGCCGCTAAGACAGAGTTCACTAAAAAAGATAATCTCCACCCACGGAAACAGGGTGTTCACAGCATTCATCTTTTTTAGCATCATATCGGTGTTGTCCTGACCTTGAATCACATTCATTTGGATCCCGGCTATGCCCAGTAGTCGACTCATCATTTATTCCTTTCATTAGCGGTTGTCATAAATATGTTCCGTTTGCCATATTTCAATCAATGGCACGGCCTTTACTCATGGCCCATCGGGAAAACGCGTCCATCGAAGAACTCGAGCAAGTTTGCCGGGTGTGCTCTAATGAAACTGCTACACGCTTTAGCGCCATCCTAATACTCTTGGCCGGTGTCGACAGACAACTTGTTTGCAATGCCCTGTTGGTAACCAATCGTGCCTATAGAGCGCATCGGGCTGACGATGAAAGCACGCTGGTTCAATAACCATGTTTGCAAAACTGAAGAAAAATTATTAGAGCGTTTGGATCAGGCCATATTGGAGGTTACTGCCAAACCGGAGAAAACCCAACAGACCAACGCTATCGGAACTTTATTCTGACAAACGCTCTAAGAGTCCTTTTTCCCACAGGGTTCTGTGGTAGTGGCAGCAAACCCAGTTGCCGGGCTTGACCTGGTCGGCTTCCGGGACCTCATTTTTACATCTCTGAGTGGCATGCGGACACCGTGGATGAAACCGGCATCCACCCGGCGGATTCAGCAAACTGGGAACCTCTCCCTTAAGGATGGCCATCCCGTCCTTTTTTGTCGGATCGGCTATGGGCACCGCATCACGCAGCGCCTTGGTGTATGGGTGCCGGGGAGACGAAAACAACGCATCTGCATCCTGAATTTCCATGACCCTGCCGGCATACATCACGGCTACCCGCTGGCAGATATGCTCCATTATGCTCAGGTCATGGCTGATGAACAGGTAGGTCAGGTTCAATCGTTTCTGCAGATCTGCCATGAGGTTGATAATCTGAGCCTGTACGGAAACATCCAGGGCACTGGTGGCCTCATCAAACACGAGGAACTCGGGTTGGGTGGCCAGAGCACGGGCAATACAGATCCGCTGCTGCTGACCACCGCTGAACTCATGAGGATAACGAAACAGGTGTTCGGGACGCAGATCCACCATGTTCATCAGTTCCGTGGCCCTTTGCGCATACTGCTTTTTGTCGATTTCGGGACAAATGGCAAGCGCTTCGCTTAATATCTGTAGAACCTTCATTTTGGGATTCAAAGACGCACGCGGGTCCTGGAATACCATCTGCATTTTGGGCCTGAAGGGTTGAAATCCTCGATCGTCCAGGTCCTGTATTTCCTCACCATTGAATAGGATCTTCCCCGACTTGAGCGGAGCCAGCTTTAAAATAGTTCGCCCCAGGGTACTTTTGCCGCAGCCTGACTCTCCCACCAGCCCGAGACACTCTCCAGTGAAAATCCTCAGGGTCACCCCGTCGACCGCTTTGATCCATGTGGCGACCTTTCCCGTCAACGTTTTTTTATGAGGGAAATAGGTTTTTATGTTCTCTATATTGATCAATGAGCCTGGCATCTTGTTTACCCTGCCGCCGTTGCATTGTATAAATGACACGCCACGGAATGGTCTCCGGTAGTATTTTTATAACGCGGTTTTTCAGTGCGGCAGATCGCCATCCGATGGTCACACCTGGGATGAAACCGGCAGCCCTGCGGCGGGTTCGAAAGATCGGGGATCATCCCCGAGATAAACCGCAAGGAGTCTTTTTCCCCCAGCCTGGGAACCGCATCGAGCAATCCCCGGGTATAGGGGTGCAGGGGTTCTTGAAAAATATCCATCGTGCTGCCGATCTCCACAATGCGCCCGGAATACATCACGGCCACGCGATCACAAATTTGGGCAGCTATCCCAAGGTCATGGGTGATAAAAAGAATGGCGGTGCCTTTTTTCTGCGACATCTTTTTCAGGAGTTTAAGGATGTGGGCCTGCACGGTTACATCCAAAGCCGATGTGGCTTCGTCGGCAATCAGGATTTCTGGTGAGCTCAGAAGGGCCAGGGCAATTTTATAGCGCTGGGCCATGCCGCCGCTGATCTCGTGAGCATAAGACTTCAGCAGGCGGTCCCTTTCCGTCAAGCCCACCTCGGCCAGCTTTTCTTTGGCTATTAGGCGAATTGCTGTTTTCTGTTTCAAGTTTTGCTGCTTGCATATCTGGTCGATTTCATCCTGCAGGTACATGCGGATCAGCCTGAAAATCTGTTCCCCCAGGGTAAACACCGGGTTGATGCTGGACTGGGGATTCTGGAATATCATGGCGATGGATCTGCCCCGCACGCCACTGAGTTCACGGTTGGAAAGTTTGAGCAAATCTGTCCCATCAAAGGAGACGCGGCCGGTGCGTTGACGGGAAAGCTGGGGGATCAAATCAAGCAATGACTTAGCGGTGACGCTTTTGCCGCAGCCGGTTTCGCCGACCAGGGCCAGGACTTCTCCGGGATAAAGTGTGAAATCGATCCCTTCGAGAATTCT
>JAFDDW010000411.1 GCA_019310665.1 Deltaproteobacteria bacterium | reverse complement strand
TGTCCAAAAGGCGCTGCACGATATCAATGTCCTGCGGGTTGATTATATCAATAAACATGCCCCTTTAGCCGGGAAAAGAATTATCGATGTGGGATGCGGCGGCGGGATTTTATCCGAAGCCATGGCTGCTCTAGGGGCTGATGTTATCGGCATCGATGCCGGCCAGGCCCCCCTGGCAGTGGCCAGGCAGCACCTGAAGGAATCCGGTTTGCGGATAGATTACCGGCAGGCGACGGCTGAAGAATTTGCGGCAGCCCATGCGGATAGTTTTGACGTGGTTACCTGTCTGGAATTGCTGGAGCATGTTCCGGATCCGTCATCGGTGGTCGGGGCCTGTAAAGAAATGGTCAAACCCGGGGGTGATGTTTTTTTCGCGACCCTTAACCGCAATCCGAAATCCTTTTTATTTGCCATCATCGGTGCCGAATATATCCTGAAACTGGTCCGCAAAGGCACCCACACTTATCGCAAATTTGTCAAACCGGCGGAACTCGAAGATTGGGGGCAAGCTTGCGGCCTGAGGTTTCGGGACCTGACCGGATTGCATTATAATCCGTTTACCAGAAAATATTCCATGGGCGGCAACACCCATGTCAATTATATGATGCACCTTAAAAAACCCGGCCCCTGACATCAGGGCAACGTCGAAGTAAATCCTAAACCAATTGTATCAGAAAGTTTTATACGATCTTGTACTTCTTTCGTCTTTCCTTGAACTTTTCACTGAAACTGCGTTTGACGCTGTCCTTGATGGTTTTTGATTTGGAATTAATCACCGAATAGCTGTATTTGAGATTTTTTTCGACCAGATCCGGATAGTTTCTTATGTTCGTGCGTAATTTGACACCGTTTGATCTGACTTTTCGAATAATATCAATCTCTTTGCCAACAACCCGGGTTTGCCCGCCTTTGATCGCATCCAGGAAAGCCCGCCGATCTTTTTTACAGGAGGCATAACACACAGCTCTTCCCATCTGGGGCAAGCGGTGTCCGTCACTGCCGCCTGTGATTCCCTTGTCCAGATTAAACCCCAGCAGGGCACTGCGCAGATTCCACTTGTTGAGGTTTTCTGCATTTATAACTTCGATCCCGTCAACCATCTCAAAGAGCCGCTCGAGCCTGTCTTCCGAAAAATAGGTATTTTGAACCCCGGTAAAGGTGGCACTGTACGGGTGGGGGAATACCACGATGGTTTCAAAGGCGCGGGCACGTTTGATGATTTCTTCCATTTCCAAACGGGTTGAGCTCATGATATCGTGGCCCATGTTGGGTTTTACATCTTGGTTATAGAATTTTATCAGGCTCTTGATTTCATAAAAATATATGAGCAGATGGGTTCCTTCCCTTGAGGTGATCTCGATGCCCGGGATACTGAGAAGTTCTCGATATCTGTCTATTTCAACAGCCCCTTTGATTTCATTGTGGTCGGTTATGGCAATGCCAATACCCAACTCCCGGGCCCTTTTGGCGATGGAACTGACCGCATTGTTTCCATCCGAATATTTGGAATGAAAATGCAGATCAACTACCGCATACTGCTTTATCAGTTCATCGAGATCGGGGCGCTCAAACCGGATTTTGTGGGAACTGTATCGATTCATAGTTGCTGGCTAACTAAGAAAATTATAATTAATAAATCCGAAAAATAATGGGTACGGGAAGCACGGGGCGTGCTGCCGGATACCGGATGTGTTTTCCGATATCGGGTTTTCAGACTATCATTGGTTATCGGGAAGAGTCAGGAAAACTTTAATGAAAACTTAGGGTCTATCCCAAAAATGACCTTGGTGTGCTGTCTTAGGGGTTGATATGCTCAGATGAGGTAGGTTGGCCGGTTGGGCCCGTTGGCGACGGTTGGCCCGTTTGCCAGTTGGGCCCGTTGGCCGGTTTAAATCGGATAGGTCCTATTTAAACGGGCTAACCGGGAACGGATTAACCGGCTAAACCCTTTTTTTGTTTGTTCTTCCTTTTCCACGGCCATACCAGCGGTCGAGTCGATGCGGTGGGATTCCGATAAAGTAAGCGCCGATTATTATTTGATTGAGAAGCCAGGTTTTAAAAACACCTAAATTTTGCCAGCGCCGCGGCGAAGTTATCACTGACTCCGGCAAGATGGCTATTTTGCTCTTTTTTTTCAAACGGCGGATTAATTCGAAGTCTTCCATGATCGGATAATCCGCAAATCCTCCGATTTCGTGAAACAATTGCCGGGAAACAAACAGAGCCTGGTCGCCGTAGGGCAGTTTAAAAAAACGCGCCCGCCAGTTGGCGACCCGCTCAATGAAGCGCAGCCCCCAATCCTCGGAATCGATCCCCAGGGTGAAGGCGCCGGCACAATATCCTTTGCGGGCCACAGCTGTCAGGACCTTTTCTTCGAATTTTTCCGGCAGGCGGGTATCTGCGTGGAGGAACAGCAGCACCTCGCCCTGGGCTTCAGCAGCACCGGCGTTCATCTGCTCAGCCTTTGAAGGCGCTGCCGATAGCACACGCGCACCAAGTCCCCGGGCCATCTCATCGGTGCCGTCGCTGCTGCCGCCGTCAACCACCAAGATTTCCACCTGTTCGGATTGCGGGAGTCTGGTAATTGTTTCCTCAATAACATCGGCTTCATTCAGGGTCGGTATGATGATTGATAGGCGCTTTTTTGCGGTTAAATCCGATTCGGATTGTAAAGCACAATTCCAGATCTTAAGATCTTCGGGACGGTCGACGTCTTTGAGGGTATCCAGGAGAGCATAACCAATTTCCAGTTGATTGGCCGCCGCAAAGGTTTGGGAGAGGACCTTGTTCGTTCCCCAGTTAATAGTTTCAAATAATTTTCGATAAGCTTGATCTTTGTCAGCTTTTTGCATACCGATGAGATAGTAACCACCGTCACCGGCCGGACCCAGTACCAGGTTGTTTTTTTGTAGTTCTTCAAAGGCTTGATGGATGATTGCGCTTGAAATATCCGGTATATCGGAGCCGATGATTACCACCGACTCACAGCCATCTTGAAATCCGTCCGCAATTGCGCGTTCCATTCTCCGGCCGATATCCCCCCGGCCCTGGCGGCGATAGGAAAACGAAGGACCCAGCCATTCCCGCATGAGTTTTTCACTGCCGCCTTCGAAGCGAATTTCAACGGCCAAAGACCGTTGCTCAATCAATGTCTTTACTTTTAAAACCAAATGGTCGGTCATCCGGCGCTGGAGGTCGGCAGCACCTTCGACACCCAACTCCGGTATCATCCGGGTTTTGGTGGTGCCGGGCTCCGGATAACGGGTGAAGATGATCAGGCGTTTACGAAAACTTACAGACATAGCATTTTTCTCGGTTATTTTTTTGCTAACTGCAGCCATAATTATTTGGACATGATATGCTAAAATTTATAAGCTGTATTCACCGCAAAGACGCAGAGACCGCAGAGGAGTTATTTTTTTGCCCGAAGGGCTGTTGCTTTTCACTTTCTGGAGGTCAAACTTTAAATCTTTAAAATCGAATGGTCATCCTGCTTTAGCAGGGCCTCTCAGCAGAAAGTGAAAAGGAAAATTAACACTGCGTCCTAGGTGTTTC
>JAFDDW010000410.1 GCA_019310665.1 Deltaproteobacteria bacterium | reverse complement strand
CAACCATTCAACCAATAAACTATTCAACGAGGTCTGAAATAGGGAAAATAGCCCAATATATTTTTTTGCCACAAAATGCACAAAAATAATTATTAAGGTATTAATAGGTGCAATCCCTATGCCATCAGCAATTTTTGTATAAATTAGTAAAAGTTACGATGGTTTTCATTTTTTTTGTTGAATTCTTTCATAAATTTTGTTTAATAAAGAAACAAATAAATGGATGCGCCACAGGGAGATAGCTGCTAATGGAAAAAACACATTTCCCCACCCACTTTGGCCCAAACGCCTCAGAGGCGATAGCCGTATTCGAAGACGGCCTCATGGTTTACGCCAACAACGCCTTTGAAAATTTATATAATCCTTTAAAATACGATGTTAAAGAGAGATTCAACCAATTATTACGTGATTTGAACCTGGATCTCCAACAGTCCGGAAAGGCCTGCACTCAAAGACAAATTGCGCTCATCCCCGGCGAAAATGAAATTGAAATAATTGTATACTTATTAAACAAACCCGGATCTAAGGAAAACCGTCTGGTGGTAATGGCAGTTCCAAAGGGGGCTGGCATCAAATTACCAATGTCCGTCCACGATCAGCCGCTGAATCTTGAGCCTAGGGCGAAAAAAGCAGTGAAAAAGAAACTATTGCCGGCGTTTTCAGAATTGATAGGCGAAGATCCCCGTTTTAAAGCTGTCCTGCATAAAGCTCAAAAAGCCGCCCAGAGCAATTACCCGGTACTCATCGAGGGGGAAAGCGGCACCGGCAAAGAAATACTGGCCCGTACGATTCACAAAACCAGCAGCCGCAGTCTGAAGAAGTTTGTGGATATCAACTGCGCTGCTATTCCAGACCAACTGATCGACAGTGAACTGTTCGGATACGAAAAAGGTGCCTTTACAGGTGCCACGCCCGGCGGACGACATGGTCTGTTTGTCGAAGCGCATAAGGGAACGCTTTTCTTTGATGAGATCGCCGATGCCTCACTCCAAACCCAGGCCAAGCTGCTGCGTGTATTGACCGAAGGCCATTTCAAGAGAATCGGCAGCACCAAGAATATTGAGGTTGACGTTCGAATTATCTCGGCCTCGAATAAGGATCTGCCACGATTAATAGAGGAAAAACGTTTCCGGCAGGATTTAATTTATCGATTGAATACCATCAGCATCCACCTCCCGCCGTTGCGAGACCGTCCCGGTGATATACTGTTACTGGCCAATTTTTTCTTGAAAAAACATTCCCAAAAACAGGGTCGTACCCTGCAGCTGGCTGCGAATTGCCTTGACGTCCTGAAATCGTATCACTGGCCTGGAAATGTGCGCGAACTAAAAGGAGTCATCGATTATATGGTTACCATGACCACCGGCTCCTTGATAACCGAAAATTATTTTCCGGATTTCCTATTATCCCTTGAAGACCTACATAATGAAAATAACGACAACCGACACCATCATCCCCCATCCGACCCGGATCTCGGTTTGCTTTCCCGGGCAGTCCAACACGCGGAAAAGGAGGTCATCAAGGACGTGCTGCAACAGGCTAAAAACAGATCAGAGGCCATCAAGATTCTCGGAATCAGCCGCAGGACATTTTATGTCAAATTGAAACAATACAATCTCGAATAGTCGACATATTGTTTACTATTTAAACATAAAAAACCATTCTGCAGTCTAGTAATCCAAAAAGTTTAAATGGAAACAAGCCCTTGAACGGTATGGCCCAATTGTTGCATTTATATTAGATATAGATGATGACCTGATGACCCTGCTAGGTAGAACCAAATGCAGGGGTGGCTGGATGTCACACAATTGCAAGAATTATTGGAACCAACGGTGGACGCCACCCGATTGCGAACCGAAAACCGCGCACGTGAGCAGATAAAGCACTTAAATTAATCCAAAACGCCTTTTGGTTGGGTGAGATCTATGGCGGATGTCACAATTGTGGATACGAGCCCCAGAGATGGCCCGGTAGCTTTGCCCAAGATACGTACGCCCGAAAAAATCGCTCTGGCCAACAGCTTGATGCAAAGTGGTTTAACCAAAATTGACTGCGTGGCTTTTACCCATCCGCGGCTCAGGCCCGAGTTTGCTGATGCGGAAAAAGTCATCAGCAAGCTCGATAATAGACCCGGGGTCACCATCATTGGCCTTGCACCCAACGAAATTGCCTGCCGTCGGGCCCTGAACACCCATGTTGACGAAATCGGCATCCTGGTTGCCGGCAGTGAGTCGTTTAACCGGTCGGTTCTGGGCATCAGTATCAGAAAAACACTTTACAAAACCTTGCCGGCAATAATCCAGGCCTGCCTGGAAAAGGGGAAGACCATCAGGGCTTATCTCCTTACCGCATTTTGCTGTCAATACGAGGGCCGGGTTCCTATAAAAAATATTGTTGAACTTGCAAGTAAACTCGCATTTTTAGGGGTCAATGAAATATCGCTGGTCGACACGCCCGGCACGGCCAATCCCAAACAGGTCAAAGAAACCATTGCGGCATTGCAGGATCTGAATCTGGAAGCGAATCTGGCGGTTCATTTTCATAACACCAGAGGGCTGGGGCTTACCAACTGTCTTGCCGCCTATGAGGCCGGGATCCGCATTTTCGATACCGCCATCGGCGGCTTAAGCGGTACGCCTTTCGGGGCCCCGAAAATGGAGGTCGGTTGCTGGAATGTGCCCACCGAAGATCTGGTTTACCTGTTTAACGAAATCGGTGTAAATACCGGCATAAACCTTGACGCCCTTCTCGATTCGGTCAAAGTGGCGCGGGAACTGGCCGGTCGGGAATTGTTCGGCCATGTACTGAAGGCCAGGACGGTATTTGAGATGTCCAATTTCCCGGAACCGTTGAAAATCCACTAAATGGTCGGCGTCAGGGTCCAGGGCCTGCTTTCTGGACCAGCATTTTACACATCAAGCATAAATCCCAAATCAGTCTTTAACCGTAAGGAGGCAGCATCCATGAGTGAACTACTTGGCAAAATCGCAGAGTCGTTGATGGCCGGCAACATTGAAAAAGTGGTGAGTCTTACCCAGGAGGCTCTGGATGGCGGAGCATCGCCCAAGGAGATATTGGATCAGGGGCTTTTGGCCGGAATGGATGTTGTCGGCCAACGCTTTAAGGCCGAAGAGATGTTCATACCGGAAGTGTTGCGCTGTGCCAAATGCATGCATGGCGCCATGGAGATCCTGCAGCCACTGCTGGCGGAAACCGGCGCGGAATCCATCGGCACATTTGTGATCGGAACCGTCAAGGGTGATTTACACGACATCGGTAAGAATCTGGTGGGTATGATGTTCGAAGGTGCCGGGTTTAATGTGGTGGATGTGGGCATCGATAAGGAACCGCAGGCGTTTGTGGATGCGGTTCAAGAGCACCAAGCCAAACTTTTAGGATTATCGGCGCTATTGACCACCACCATGCCGAAGATGGGCGAAACAATCCATGCTTTAAACGAAGCGGGAATCAGGGATCAGGTCAAAATCGTGGTGGGCGGCGCCCCGGTGACGGAAGATTTTGCTAAAGATATCGGTGCCGACGGCTATGCCTCCAATG
>JAFDDW010000409.1 GCA_019310665.1 Deltaproteobacteria bacterium | reverse complement strand
ATACTCGAATAACAAAAAATCGTTCTTTTGGAAATCTAAGGGACGTTGTTGACAAATTACACAAACCGGAATATAAAGGAGAAGTGAGAAGAAAGAACAGGTAAGGGATGGATAGGTGATCAAAAGAAAAGAGAGATCAACAGCAGGGATAAATTAAGGGGGTTGAAATGCCGCGAGGCCCAAGGCTGGATGCTCCGGGGACATTGCATCATGTGATTGTCCGGGGTATTGAAAGGCGCAAGATTGTTGATAACGATAAGGACCGTGAAGATTTTTTAACCCGCATGGGCTCAATAGCCCTGGATACGGAGACCTCTATCTATGCATCATGAATCGTTGCGAAAACGAGTGGCAGGACAGGCGGTATGTTTTAAAATGGTTTGGCCGGAAAGAAGGAAACGCAAAAAAATCCTATAGGGAATTTGTCAAAAAAGGGATTGCTCTTGGCAAAAGACCGGATTTGACAGGCGGTGGCTTAATCCGATCCATGGGGGGATGGTCAATTGTAAAAGCCATGAGAACCAGCGACATTAAAGAAGAAAGTGATGCAAGGATACTTGGCAGCGGAGAGTTTGTATCTGAGATGATTAGGCATGCCGAAGAAAAGGTAAAATATCAACTGCCCGCCATGGAGTTGCAAAAAAGTATCAAGGAAGAGATAGAGAACCATTGTAAAAATGAAAAGGTACCGGTTGCCATGCTTGAATCCGGCAGTCGCCGCCCCCCTTTGCCGAAGCTGAGAAGAGTGATCGCATTGAAACTGATCAACGAATATGGCGTGTCGTTAGCTGAAACCGCCAGACACTTGGGCATATCGACATCCGGTGTCGCGCAGATATTAAGGCGGAGTGAGAGGGTTTAAGTTTGTACAATTTGTCAACAACGTCCTCTTCAGATTATTTTTTGGTGTAATCAGTAGCCTCCTAATATTCTTATAATGCGGCTTTAATCATTTTTTTTAAGTTTTAAAAAAAAGTTCCGATAACTAACAAAGGGCCATATTCATTGAATGTTGTATAAAACCTCAAGTATTGATAAAAAATTACAACCATAGAGGTCATATTTTGCCGTTATGAGTTCCTCTGAAATTAATTCGCAAAAATACAATACCTATACGACAAATTTGTTCAACCTGATATTAACTTTAAACCCAGAACAGCAACGATTTCTGTTAAAGAATTTTGAAGACGTCAGCAGAATTTGTTGAACAAACTTGGTTATCTTTTATATAAGATCATTTAAAATTATAACAAACACTAAAAAAGGAAACAGATCTTTATGAGTGTTACTAAGAAAATTCGTAAAAATAGAATTGACAAAAAACGAATACCTTACTCAGGACATATTCTCTGTTCAACAAAGAGCGGTTTATTTGAGGGGGAATTAAAAAATCATAGCAAATATGGCCTTTTTATAAAAACCCGTGAAGATCTAACTTTGGGTGAAATGATTACCGTGGCGCTGCCCTACGTGGAAGATGAACAAATAAAATTGCAAGGTCAAATACGATGGCGAAACAGCGAAGGCTATGGTGTTGAATTAATAAGGAAACGTATTGAAACAGACCTTCAATTCTTCGCAAAATAGACGCTAAATTAAGACAACCTCAAAGCTGATTACAATAGATACAAGACCAGGAGTGACACAAAAATTAATTCTAATTCAACCTATTATTATTAAATCTTGTTTTAATCAATTAATTTGTCCCCACGCTGTCTCCATTTTCTTTTATTTTTCTAATTTATCATCTCTGAATCGTTCGTATATTTGAACGAATGATTTCTCACAAGCTAAGAAGGCAGCAATCACCATCGGATCAAAATGGGTGCCGTTACCCTGCAAAATAATTGCTTTTGCCATATCATGCAGGTAAGCATCTTTATACACCCTTTTACTGACAAGTGCATCATAAACATCCGATAATGCTACAATGCGTGCAGAAATTGGTATTGCCTGCCCTTTAAGTCCATCGGGATACCCGCTGCCGTCAAATTTTTCGTGATGTGAAAGTGCAATTTCTGCGCTCATTTTTAAATAGTCGGCTTTTGGATATCTCATTAATGCGTCATTGAGGGTCTCGAAACCAATCCGACTGTGGTTCTTCATGATTTCAAATTCCTTGTCATCAAGGCGTGCGGGCTTGAGTAGTACATGATCGGGAGTACCAATTTTGCCGATATCGTGCAGCGGGCTCGTGCGGAAGATATTGTCGATAAAGAGGCGATCGATTTTCTCAGGGGAATTTTCTGAATTAGCAAGGGTTTCTGCCAGAGCCTTCGAATAATAACGTATACGCTCCAGATGATTGCCCGTTTCAGGATCGCGCGATTCGGCCAGTTTGGCCATGGAGAATATAACGATATCCCGGCTTTCAAATCCGAGGACTCTTTGGCCCGCCCGGATCCGCACCAGCAGTTCTTCCTTAACAAATGGTTTTGAGATGAAATCATCGGCGCCGGTATCGATACCGGTAACGATATCGTGAATATTCGATTTAGATGTTACCATTATGATGTAGGTGTATTGGCTTCCTTCAGACTTTCTTATCTTCCTGCATAATTCTAAACCATCCATGCCGGGCATAACCCAGTCGGTGATTACGATCCTGGTCCGCTCATCATTCCAGATTTTCCACGCCTCATGCCCATCTGCAGCGGCCAGCGTTTCATGCCCCAAGCTATGGATTGACTTTTCCATTTTTTTGCGGCTTACCAATTCATCATCAACAATAAGAATTTTCATTACCTGTGCTCTCTGTTTTGGTTGCAAATGTTATTACCTGCATAGGCCTTCAAACGATCATACTCAATTTTCAATCTGCCAAGGGCATCAAGGCTTCCCTTTAGGTTTTCAGATTTCCCCATGGTTTCTAAATCTAAAGCCGTTTGGGAAAGTATTTCCGCTGTAAGATTTGCAGCACCGCCTTTTATTGAATGGGCCTCTTGCCACACTTTCTCAGTATCGCCATCAGAAATCGCTTGGTGAATGGTTTCAATTTGGGTTCCAACATTATCGAAAAATCCCGTCATAACTTCCATCAAAAAGTCCTTATCTCCTTCCATAACTTCCATCAAAAAGTCCTTATCTCCTTCAAATTCCTTTCGGGCTTGTTCAAAATTCATGGGCGCATCTTCTCCCACGACATCATCCATCGGCCGGGAAGGCAGGGGTGTCGGATTGACTTCGACTGCCGACTTGATCCACTTATTTACTATGTTAAGTAGCTCTTTGCGCTTTAAAGGTTTGGCGATATAATCGTCCATTCCGGCTTGCAGACATTTTTCCCTGTCCCCCTTGGTAGCGTGCGCTGTCATGGCAATTATAGGCACGCTTTCGATTTCGGATTTTCGATTTTGGATTTCGGATTTTAAATCAGAATCCTTTCCGATTTTATTCCGCATTCCGCATTCCGAATTCCCCATTCCAGATTCCCACTTCCGAATCATCGTTGTCGCCTGGTAACCATCCATAAGCGGCATCTGTATATCCATCAAAATAAGATCATAGTGCTTCTTTCTATATGCATCCACTGCAATTTGACCGTTTTCGGCCAAATCGACAATATATCCGTTACTGCGTAAATGCCGCAAGACGACCTGCTGATTGGTCGGATAGTCCTCGGCTAAAAGTATCCGCCCCATTACCTGGCATTCTATGTTCTCAGGTAGTCCGGTTGACATTCCACGTTGCGTTTTCAAATTCAGCTTCCCGAGAGGATTCAGGTTCATTTCTTCTATTTTCCCAAATGTCTTTTTATTCGGCTGTTTGAGAAAGGTTGCTGTAAACCAGAATTGACTTCCCTTGCCTTCGTGACTTTCAGCCCCGATATTTCCTCCTAAAAGCTCAACCAATTGCTTGGATATAGTGGTTCCTAATCCAGTCCCTCCGTATTTTCTGGTTGTGGATCCATCTGCCTGGGTGAACCCTTTGAAAATTGACGACAGTTTATCTTTTGATATTCCAATACCGGTGTCTTTTATGGTAAAAAGGATTTTCACCTTAGCGCCAAGATTTTCCTGGTTTTCAACTTTTATGGAAACCTCACCCTTATTGGTGAATTTCAATGCATTATCTGTGAGATTCGTCAGAATCTGTTTAAGCCGCCATTGGTCACCTATTAGCAATGTGGGAACATTGGGAGATACGGATGCCTTAAACTCGAGATTTTTCTGCATGGCCCTCAGCCCCATACTACTGGCAACATCATCAATGATGGCATTTAAGTCAAATGGGGTCTCCTCGAGTTTCAACATTCCGGCCTCAATCTTGGAAAAATCCAAAATATCATTTATGACAGTCAGCAAGGCGGTGGTCTCTGTGCCGAGGGTTGTGAAAAGTTCTCGTTGGTTTTTATCTACGGCAGTTTCTATCGCCAGCTCCGCCATCCCAATAATTCCATTTAGAGGGGTTCTGATTTCATGACTCATGTTGGCTAGAAACTCACTCTTGGCTTTGTTGGCAGAATCGGCCTCGCAGGCCAATTTATTTGTACGCTTAATTGTAGTCTCAAGATTGCTTTTAGCTGTTTCCAGTTGAGCCGTTCGCTCAGCCACTCTCTGCTCGAGTTCTTCATTTAGTTTGTGGATTTTCACATCAGCCCGTTTGCGCTCGCTGACATCTCGGGCAATTCCTCGAAATCCAACTGGCAGGCCTTCCAAATTTTTCATCAGGGAAACCGAAGCCTCCAGATGCCGTTTATTTCCACCTGTGTTAATGATCGTCCATTCAAATTCTTTTGAGGGTTTTTGTGAAATATACGCCTTGTTATAGGCGCGAAAAACTTTATTTACATCGCTTGGATCGGTAAATTGACGATAGTTGGTTCCTAATAACTCATTGTGGGAATATCCGGTTATTTTCAATAAGGAATCATTGAAAAACCTGAGGTTGCCCGAAATGTCAACTTCATAATAACCTTCTTCCATATTTTCAAGAATGTTCCGGTATTTTTCCTCATTCTCTCGCAGATCATCCTCGGCCCGCTTTCGATCAATGATTTCCTGTTTCAGGCTTTTATTTGCCTTCAATAACATGCCCGTTCGCTTTTCGACTCGATCCTCTAGTTCTCGATTTGCTTGATGTACTTTTTCCTTTTCGGCCTCGATAATACGAGTCTGCAAGAAATCCCTGCGCGAATACAAGTCGATTGAATAACAGGCAAACATTCCAAATAAATTTCCCGTAAGAAAGAAAAAATTATTGCTAATTAAAATTGGGACCGGGGTGTTTATTAACCCGATAGCTGCAATTTCGTAGAAAATGACGATCATCCAGCCGACGATTGTCGCCCATAAGACCTGAAGCTTGAAAAACGTATAACCGAAGATAAACACAAGTATTAAGCCAGCGTAGTAGGAGTAATTTCCCGGAGTTGGTGCGATAAGAATCATTGCAATGATAGCCAGGCCCGCAAGCAATACGGCCAGGGCAATACATAACTGCATATATCGTTGAAAATGCTTTGAAAACGAAAAAAGATAGATAGCAAAAATTGAGGGGCAATAAATTACATAGCGGATAAACCATAATTTGGTCTTGACATCCGGAACCAACCATGAATCCAATATCCCGAACACTGCAAAAAAAGTTAATGCAAGCAGCATGGCAATGCGGACATGTTTAATTGATTTTCTAAAATAGTCCTCTTTGTAATCTCGCTCGATCTCCGCCGGAAATGAAAGCGTCCAAAGGCTAAGCTGGATATCACCTAAAGTTAGGGTCGTCATGATTTTTTAAAGTAATGGTAAATGGTTGCAAATTTATAACCTGGATCTTACGGTCAATGAAGCTCGCTGCAGCAGAGCTGCGAGGAATTCTTTTGAATTAAACTATAACTCGGCTACGCCACAATTTTCGTGCATAATCCAGGTATTTTAGATCTTAATAAGTATCGGCAATTTTTGTTAAAAACTTGAATATGTTTCCAAAAATCGAAGAAATGTGTGCTTTTTTCAGGATTAAAACTAAAGTGGGGTTTCACAGACGTCGGCGCCGCCCAGGTAGGCCTCCTGCATCATTTCATTGCACAGCAGGTTTGGGGCGGTATCGGATAAGACGATGGAACCGGTCTGAAGCACGTAGCCGCGGTCGGCGATGGACAGGGCCATGTTGGCGTTTTGCTCCACCATGAAGATGGTGGTTCCCTGGCGGTTTACTTTTTGGATAAGTTCAAACTGCTGGTCGACCAGAATGGGGGATAGACCCATGGAGGGCTCATCCATTAAAAGAATATCGGGGTTTGAGAGCAGGGCACGGCCCATGGCCAGCATTTGCTGCTCGCCGCCGCTCAAAGTGATGCCGGCCTGGTTGATTCTTTCTTTGAGGCGCGGGAAAAGCTCAAATATTTTTTCGATGTCTCTTTTTATATCTTCCGTATCTTTGCGCAGGTAGGCTCCCAACTCCAGGTTTTCAAGTACGGTCATGCGCGGAAAAATCCGGCGATTTTCAGGCACGATGGCTACCCCCTTGGCGATGATCTTTTTGGTGGCTTGGTCGTCGATGCGCTCGCCGTTGAGTTTTACCGCTCCCTTCTTGACTTTGCACACCCCCAGAATGGTTTTCAGAGTGGTGGATTTACCCGAGGCATTGCCCCCCAGAAGACACACCAGTTCGCCTCGGTTGAT
>JAFDDW010000408.1 GCA_019310665.1 Deltaproteobacteria bacterium | reverse complement strand
CCGTACACTGGATGAATTGAGGGAAAAAGCGCGATTCGTCAAAATCAGTGCCGCCGGCATGCGCGAAAGCCATGTCCACGACGTCATTATCACCAAAGAGGCGCCCAATTATCGGCTAGAATAGTTGATTGGGTTGATTGGTTGAATAGTTAATTAAGTTGAAATGATTGGGGAAATGGTTGATTAAGTTGATGGGTTGAATGGTTGATTAAGTTGAAAGGATGCGGGCTAATCAAATAAACTCAATAAACTTAATCAACTCAATCAACTCAATAAACTCCAGAGATGCGCAACCGAAACAATTGATGATTGACGAATTATGGAAGTCGCTTCGCTCCGTTGTTAAACAATTTTTAAATCGATAGAATTCCTTAATTCGACATTCGACATTTTTAACCCGTAACCCGTAACGCGCAATCCGTAAATTTACGTGCGAAAGTAATTTACCCCATGACAACTTCTAAGCCCCCCGATTTCGTCCACTTGCATGTTCACACCCAGTACAGCTTATTAGATGGTGCCATCCGGATCGACAATTTGCTGCAGCGGGTGTCAGAATTCGATATGCATTCGGTGGCCACCACCGATCACGGCACGATGTTCGGAGCCGTCGAGTTTTATGAAAAAGCCACCAAAGCCGGTATCAAACCTATTATCGGCATTGAAATTTATGTTGCGCCTCGAACCCGTTTTGATAAGACCCCGCTGGACAATAAGGACCTGTCGCATTTAATCCTGCTGGCTGAAAATCAGGAGGGATATCGCAATCTTTGCAAATTGGCTTCCGCTGCTCAGCTTGAAGGGTTTTATTACAAACCTCGCATCGACAAACAGATTCTCAGAGAACACAGCAACGGATTGATCGGTATGTCGGCCTGCCTGCACGGTGAGGTTCCGCGACGGATTCAGGACGGTAGGATGGAGCTTGCTGACGCGGCCGCACAAGAGTACCTGAAGATTTTTGGGGAAAACCATTTTTATCTGGAAGTGCAAAACAACGGTATTGACATTCAGGAACGTGTCAATGAGGCGCTATTAGACATGAGTCAGCGATTGTCGATACCGCTGGTCGCCAGCAATGACTGCCATTACCTGGACAGAGAGGATGTGCGTGCCCATGATGTTTTGTTGTGCATCCAGACCGGTAAAACCATTCATGATGCCGACCGCCTGAAATTCAGAACCGATCAACTTTATTTTAAAACCAAAGACGAGATGCACACCTTTTTTAACGCTTACCCGGATGCTATCAGCAATACGGTGGACATCGCCCGGCGCTGCAACCTGGAATTTGATTTCAGTACCTACCACTTTCCTAAATTTGATACCGGCTCAGAGCAGACGGCGGGAGAACTGTTTGAAGAAAAGGTATGGGAGGGATTTGGCCGTGTTCTTGAGCGGGTAAAAAGCAGAAATTCACAGATAGATGAGACCGTGTATCGCCAACGTCTCGAATATGAAATATCGGTGATTAAGAAAATGGAATATGCGAGCTATTTTTTGGTAGTTTCCGATTTCATTTCCTACGCCAAAAAATCCGGCATTCCGGTAGGACCCGGCCGGGGGTCTGCCGCCGGCAGCCTGGTGGCCTACAGTCTGGGCATCACCGATCTTGATCCCATCAGCCATGGATTAATTTTTGAACGCTTTCTCAACCCGGCCCGTAAAAGCATGCCGGACATCGATGTGGATTTTTGCATAGACGGCCGGGAAGATGTGTATAAGTACGTGGTTGATAAATACGGCGGCGGTGATTATGTGGCCCAGATCATTACTTTCGGGAAACTCAAAACCCGGGCCGTCATCCGCGATGTGGGCCGAGCGCTGGGCATCCCCCTGCGGGAAGTGGATGCGATTGCCAAAATGGTGCCGGATGTATTGAATATCAGCCTCGATGGCGCCCTCAAACAGGAACCGCGGTTGGCGGAGCTGGCTGAAAAAGACCCCAACGTGGCCGACCTGATACGGATCTGTCGGGTGCTCGAGGGACTGCCGCGCCATGCCTCCACCCATGCCGCCGGCGTGGTCATTGCCGACCGGCCCCTGATTGACTATCTTCCACTTTATAGAGGTAAAAAGGGGGAAGTGGTGACCCAGTTCGACATGAATATTGTCGAAAAGATCGGTCTGGTCAAATTTGATTTTCTGGGTCTGCGCAATCTTACGGTGATTGCCAAAGCCCTTGAATTGATCGGGCGACAAGGGAAAACGCCACCGCAGCTGGAAGAAATCGAATTAACCGATCCGGACACCTACCGACTTCTGGCCGCCGGCGACACCACCGGTGTTTTTCAGCTCGAAAGCTCGGGCATGAAAGATTTGCTCGTGCGGTTAAGACCGGAATCTTTTGATGACATCACCGCGCTGGTGGCCCTTTATCGTCCCGGGCCCATGGAGAGCGGTATGATTGACGATTATGTGGCTCGCAAGCACGGGAAAAAAACCGTCCAATACCTGGTCCCCGAGCTTGAACCCATTTTGAAAGAAACCTATGGGGTGATCGTTTATCAGGAGCAGGTCATGAAAATCGCCGGCGTTCTGGCGAAATATTCCATGGCCGAGGCCGACGATTTGCGCAAAGCCATGGGGAAAAAGATTCCTGAAATTATGGCTCAGCATCGGCAACGGTTTGTGCAAGGGGCCGTAGACAATAAGATTCCTGAGAAGAGGGCCCGAAATCTGTTTGATCTGATCGAAAAATTCGGCGGATACGGCTTCAACAAATCGCACAGCGCCGCCTATGCCCTGATTGCTTACCAGACCGCCTATCTTAAAGCGCATTATCCGGTGGAATTTATGGCCGCTTTGTTGACCAGTGAAATGCATTCCACAGATGGTGTGGTCAAATTTATTGCCGAATGTCGTAATCACGACATACCCATTCTACCCCCTGATATAAATGAAAGCGAGATAGAATTCACAGTGGACGGATCACAGATCCGCTACGGGCTGGTGGCCGTCAAAAATGTCGGTGAAAGCGCCATCGAATCCATTATCGCCTGCCGCAGGGAAGAACGCTTTGAATCGTTCTTCGATTTTTGCGAACGGGTTGATTTGAAAAAGGTAAACAAACGGGTTATTGAGAGCCTGGTTAAATGCGGCGCCTTCGATGTGACCGCTGCCAAACGATCCCAGTTGATGGCAGCCATCGAAAGTGCGCTTGAATATGGCCAACGGGTTCAAAAAGAGCGCAACGACCCCCAGATGGGGCTGTTTGGCAATGGTGGAGACAACCAACCCGGTATCAACGCGCCCGCTTTGCCGGAAATTGGTGAATGGGATGAAAAGCAGTATCTGGCTTTTGAGAAAGAATCCCTCGGTTTCTATCTGGCCGGTCACCCGTTGACGCGCTATAAAGATTTACTGGATAAGTTCACCAACGCCGATGCTGTATCCATCAAGGATATGGCAGACGGGAGTGTTGTGCGAATTCAACACCAAAAAAGGGGACCTGATGGCCTTTGTAACCATCGAGGACATGCACGGGGCGGTGGAGGTTATCGTCTTTTCGCGTGTATTTGCCAATACGAGGGATCTGTTGGTGGAAGACCGTGCCCTGCTGATCCAAGGGCAGGTTCAAAAGGACGAACAGGCGGTTAAAATCCTGGCCGACGGATCGTGAGACCCTTTCGGATTTGCACGCCATACTCAAACGTCATCCAGGATCGTGTCCGGGATTCCTTCATTTGCGAAGCCTTGATAAAACAGATTCCATCATTGCCCTGCCGGATGAATTGAAATTAAAAGCAGGCGGATCACTGGCCCGGGAGGTGCACAGCTTTCTTGGTTACGCGGCTGTGGAAACGCTCTGTCGTGCGGTGACTTCTTCGGCAGTCAATAACAGGGTTAACAGAAACGGTAGAAAGGGGAGACCACCGAATGGGGGATTTGGCTTGCTGGCCGGCGGTACCGGCACCCGGTTGTGGCCTGTGTCTCGCCAGCTTTATCCCAAGCAGCTGGTAAAATTCATCGGCAATGATTCGCTGGTACAAAGCACCATCAAGCGATTGTCGCCGGTGCTGGATGCGGCCAGCGTCCGGATCGTTTGCGGGGAACAGCATTTTCATGAGACTGCGCGACACATGCAGGACATCGGATTGCCGGCCGAAGGTAAAATTATCTGTGAGCCCAGCGGCCGGAATACCGCCCCGGCCATTTTGCTGGCCGTATTGCATACACTGTCTGCCGACCGGGATGCGGTCTTATGTGTTTTTCCGGCCGATCATGTCATCGGTGATATTGAAAGTTTTCACGAGCGGTTAAAGGCGGCCATCCGGCTGGCGGATCAAGGCTATATCGTTACTTTCGGCATCACACCCCACTATCCTGAAACGGGCTATGGCTATGTTGAAGGCGGCCAACAGGTATCTGAAGGTGCTTTGACAATCAAGCGGTTTGTTGAAAAGCCGGATAAAAAGACGGCCCAGCAATACATCACAGCCGGTAATTTTTTCTGGAATAGCGGTATGTTTGCTTTTAAGGCCTCGGTTATTTTAGAAGAGTTTCGTACTTACCAATCGGATCTGTTGGAAAAATTGAAGGCGATATCCGACGGCATCCATCCCATCGCCAAAGAAGATTATGATCAGCTGCCCGACATATCCATTGATTACGCTATTATGGAAAAAACCGCCAGGGGAGTGGTTCTGCCTTCGGATTTCGGGTGGAGCGATATCGGTTCCTGGAAATCGCTATATGATTTTTTACCCAAAGATGACGAACTCAATGTAATTGACGGTGACGTCATCACCAATGACACCCAAGGCTGTTTTATCATGGGCCGCGATCGATTAATTGCCACCAATCATCTCGAAAACATGGTGGTCGTGGAAACCCCCGACTCCATATTTGTCTCCGACATCGATCACAGCCGGGATGTTAAGTCCATTGTCGCCCGCCTGAAAGAAAAAGGCCGCAAAGAATATCGTCAGCACCGCACCATTCATTTTCCCTGGGGAAGCCGAACGCTGCTTGAGAAAAAAGACGGTTATACGGTTTTCAGACTGCTGGTCTATCCTTCATCAACCCTGCAGGCGGAGGTGGCCGCTGGTGCCACCATGCACCTGATTGTAGTAAAGGGTCCTGTCAGGGTCGAAGCCAACGGAAAAAAGCAAAGCTTGAAAAAGGGTAAGGCCTTGACGGTCTCCAGGCCCGGGGTTGTGAGCATCGAAAATAAATCTGCAGAACCCGTTTATCTGGTTCAGATTCAATTGGGGGAGTGACGGTTGCGCGTTGCGGGTTACGGGTTACGGGTTGCGGGTTACGGGTTGCGGGTTGCGGGTTGCGCGTTGAGGGTTGCGGGTTGCGGGTTACGGGTTGCGGGTTGCGAGTTGCGGGCTACGGGTTACGGG
>JAFDDW010000407.1 GCA_019310665.1 Deltaproteobacteria bacterium | reverse complement strand
TGTGGAATATGGTTGCAAAGTCCGCGCTTGCGCGTAAAGAATTATTTTCAAAATTGATGATGGCGACCTTTCTTTGCAGATCCTCATCGGACAGCCTGAATGTCCGGGTTATGGTCCGGGTGGTATTTTTTAGCGTTTTGGTTGTTGTCGCTACTGTCTGCTCCACTTTTCGTTTTATCGTGCAGCCAATGAACACCAATAGGCAGATCACCAGGATCAAGATGCTGGTGATTATACGATTTCGAAACAGATCTGGTCTATTATTGTGCCGTATCATTCTATTTTTCAAACTACCGCTATCGGAACGTTATTTTGATAAACGCTATAGTCCCTCTTATTAAAAAAATAAACCGCTAATGTCAATAAATCAGTCTAATTACTCCGCCATGAAAAATAGCACATTTACGATACCCAGCCCTGTTATGGCAATTTTTCAGGGCGGAGTAATTAACGTTGCACAGAATATCTTGACACCGGGTGCTATTTTTGATAACAGTCTAAAATTATTATAAAAAGATACAGAAAGGGAGGGCTAAATGGCCAACATCGACGAACAAATATTAAGGGCCACCAAGGAAATCGTTGTTAAATTTATTGAAAACGGCAGGATATCGCCCACCGGTTTCCACGAAACCTTTGAAAGCATTTACCACACCGTGGATAAAACAGCCAAGGCTTCGATAAAAGCTCCTCAGCCCGAGGTCAAAAAGAAGGATAAAACAGAAAAAAAATAGCACGTTGTCTCGAAAATTAAATTGACAACATGGCGATTAAAAATTCGAATAGTCAAATCCGAAATTCGAAACAATATCGAAACTCAAATGTTCGAATTTGCCCGTCACTGATGTAGAGTTTAAACATATTATTTTTTGCTTTACATCATTTTAGAATTAGGCGACGTAAAACTAAAGAGACGGGCCCTAATGGGCTTCATCCCAATTGCTGCCCTGTGATACATTAACCTTCAGCGGCACCTGCAGCTCCCAGACGCCTTCCATAATCCCTCTTATCAGCCGGGTTAACTCCTCCAGCTCATCCGGCGGCACCTCAAAAACCAGCTCGTCGTGCACCGTCAGCAGCATCGCGGACGCCAGTTTTTTCTTCCGCAAAGCGTCATCCACTTTTATCATGGCCAGCTTGATGAGGTCGGCCGCGCTTCCCTGGATCGGTGTGTTGATGGCAGTGCGCTCGGCCGCCTGACGCACCATGGCGTTGTTGCTGTCAATATCCGGCAACAGGCGAATACGGCCGAGAAGGGTGCTTGTGCGGCTGGTTTTGCGGGCGTCGGTGATGGTTTGATCCATAAACCGCCTGACACCCTGGTAACGTGCAAAATAATGATCGATATAGGTTTTGGCCATCTTATTGCTGATATCCAGTTGCCTTGAAAGACCGAAGGCACTCATACCGTAAATTATCCCGAAATTAATCGCTTTGGCCTGTCTGCGGAGCTCCGTCGTCATTGACTCCGGCTCTATTTGAAACACTTCACAGGCCGTACGGGTGTGAATATCCTCATCTTCCCGGAAGGCCTGTATTAAAATGTCATCTTCGGAGCAATGGGCCAGGATGCGAAGCTCGACCTGGGAATAATCGGCGGAAACCAGATACCAGTCTTTACGGGGGATAAAGGCCTGGCGAATTTTCCTTCCCTCTTCAGTGCGGATGGGAATATTTTGCAGGTTGGGATTAGAGCTGCTCAAGCGCCCGGTGGCGGTTACAGTTTGATTGTACGAGGTATGAATTCTGCCGGTGTCGGGGTTGACCAGCTCGATCAGCGCGTCGGCATAGGTGGATTTGAGCTTGGCCAGGGTGCGGTGGTTTAAAATCAGGGCCGGCAATTCGTGGTATTCGGCCAGGGCAGTCAATACGTTTACATCGGTGGAGTAGCCGGTTTTCTTTTTGGTTTTTTTCTGAACCGGCAGCTGGAGTTTTTCAAACAAAATGCGGCCCAGCTGTTGAGATGATTTGATATTGAATGCTTCGCCCGCAAGTCCGTGAATACTGCCCTCCAGGGCATCGAGCTGCTGCTCGAATGATTTGGACAATTCCTGCAAGCGGTCCACATCGATGCCGGTTCCCCGCATTTCCATACGCATTAATACCGGTACCAGGGGCATTTCCACCGTGTCCATCAGTTCTTGCAGATCGAGCGCCTTGAGTCCGGGCATCAGAACATCTTTGGCCATAAGGGTGATATCGGCATCCTCGCAGGCGTACGGTATGGCTTTGTCCACCGGGACCTGCGAAAACATCAGGGCGTTTTTCCCTTTGCCGGCTACCTGGGCGTAGGTAATGGTTTTGTGGTCTAAAAAATCCAGAGCGATCTGATCCAGATTATGGGCCCGCTTGGATGGATTCAGCAGGTAGGAGGCCAGCATGGTATCAAAAGCCACACCCTGCAGATCGATGCCGTGGCGCGCCAGCACCATCCAGTCGTATTTAATGTTTTGACCGACTTTTTTAATTTCCGGATTTACCAGCACCGGCCTGAGCTCGTCGAGCACCTCTTTGAGGTCAAGCTGTTCAGGCGCGCCGAGATAATTGTGCCTGCACGGGATATAAAAAGCCTGGTCGGCTTTTGTCGCAAAAGATAAACCCACCAGTTTGGCCTGCATGGGGTTGGTTGAGGTGGTTTCCGTATCCAGGGCAAACAGTCCGGAATTTTCCAGCTGCGAGATCAGCTTTAGCAGCGCATCCATGTCCATGACCGCCTGATAGTCTTTATGGCTGAGATCGGCCTGCTCCGGCACCGACTGCTGCAGTTGCCGGAACTCAAGGTTTTTGTAGAGTTCGCCAAGTTTTTTCTTATCCGGGGCGCTAACTTTAAATTCGGCCAGCTCCACGTCTACCGGCACGGCGGTATCGATGGTGACAAGTTCGCGGCTCAAAAAAGCCTGGTCTTTAAAATTTTCAAGATTTTCGCGCTGCTTTTTCTTGGTGATGGTCTCGAGCTTTTCATATAATTGCTGCATGCTGTGATAGGTTTTGATCAGGTCAAGGGCTGTTTTCTGACCGATGCCCGGCACGCCGGGGACATTATCGGCCGTGTCGCCGGAAAGCCCCTGGACATCGATCATCTGGTGCGGTTCGATCCCGAATTTTTCTCTAATGGTTTTAAGATCAATGGTATTCTCCTTCATGGGATCCCAGATAGCGGCTTTGTCCGTCACCAGCTGCATGAAATCTTTGTCCCCGGTGACCATGATCACCTCATAGCCTTCTTTCTCGGCAGCGCGCGCCAGGGTGCCGATGAGGTCATCGGCTTCATAGCCCTGCAGTTCAATGATCGGCAGGTTGAAGGCCGCGGTAATTTCTTTGATGTACGGTATCTGCATTGCCATGTCTTCCGGCATGGGGGGACGATTGGCCTTGTATTCTTTATACATGTCATGGCGAAAGGTAGGGCCTTTGGCATCAAAAAACATGCCGATATATTGCGGGGAGCGATCTTCCATCAGTTTTATAAGCATGCGGGTAAACCCGAAAACCGCGTTGGTGGGAAGCCCCTTGGAATTGGTAAGATCCCGGATGGCATGATAAGCGCGGTGAATATAGGCGGTACCGTC
>JAFDDW010000406.1 GCA_019310665.1 Deltaproteobacteria bacterium | reverse complement strand
GGTGTCGAACGGTCCATTTTAAAAAAGACTGAGCGAAGCGAAACCACCCTTCGACATTCGATATTCGATATTCTGCGGTTCTACGGTTCGCTTTTAATGTTTCATGAGAGGTTGAGAGATTTGGGGTTCAGTTCATTGGGATACTTTTCGACCTTGTGCTCGTGGACCGGTATCGTATGCAGGACGAAAGACGAAAACGAGGACAATAATGAAAGAATTTTTCAAGGTCAAAACAATCGATCAGGTTCTCGAATACAGAACGCAGTTTGTTCCCCTGGAAACCGAAGAGGTACCCTTGGGGAATTCGATGGGAAGAATACTGGCCGAAGATATCCATTCCGACATTGACCTGCCTGATTTTACCCGCTCGATAATGGATGGATTCGCCGTCAGGGGAGCCTCGACCTTTGGAGCCGGCGAGGGAAATCCTGCCTATCTTGCCGTCAAAGGCAGCGTTGCCATGGGAGAAATACCGAATTTATCCGTGGGTCCCGGAGAAGCGGTTCGGATTTCAACCGGCGGAATGCTGCCGGAGGGGGCTGACAGCGTTATCATGGTTGAACACACCGAAGCGATTGACGAGACCACCATCGAGGTCTACCGCAGTGTCGCTCCCGGACAAAACATGGTGGCGGTGGGTGAAGACATTAAAAAAGGTGAGGCCATACTGATCGGCGGTCAGGTCATTAGGCCTCAGGAAGCTGGTTTGCTGGCTGCCCTGGGCAAACAGGCTGTCAGGGTGCGCAAAAAGCCGGTTGTCGGCATCATCTCCACCGGGGACGAAGTTGTGCCTGTCGATAAAGTCCCCGGACCGGGTCAGATTCGCGATGTCAATACCCATACCCTTTTAAACCAGGTTTTGGAGCTCGGGGCCAGTGCCATCCCGTTTGGCATTGTGGGGGATGACTATGATGCGCTGCTGGCCAAAAGCACCGAGGCACTGGACCGCTGCGACATGGTCCTGGTGTCGGGTGGCAGTTCGGTGGGAGTTCGCGATTTTACTATCGATGTCATTTCAGCTATGGAAGACTCGGATATATTGTTCCATGGCATTTCAATCAGCCCGGGGAAGCCGACGATTCTGGCTCGGGTTCAAAACAAGCAATTCTGGGGACTGCCGGGTCATGTGGTCTCGGCCATGGTTGTCTTCGCAAGGATTGTAAAGCCCTTTATAGAGCATATCAGCGGAATTTCAGGCCGGGCCCCAAAGAAAATAAAATTTACGGCAACGCTGAGCCGAAACGTGGCCTCGGCCCAGGGTCGGGTCGATTTTGTCCGCATCCGGCTTATTCAAAAAAATGACACCACTTGGGCCGAGCCGATCCTGGGCAAATCGGGGTTAATCAGTACCATGGTCAAAGCCGATGGATTGATCGAAATCGGAATGAATACCGAAGGCCTGGATAAAGGAACGGAAGTGGAAGTGATACTGCTTTAAAATAAAATGACTATTGAATATTCATTCTTCATTTCAAAAGGGATTGGTAAATGCAGTCACAACGCAATGTGTATTTAAAAATGAAAACCCTGCCGGAGGCCCGCCAAATTCTCGATGAGACCTTGGCCCTATCTGATATCCTTGCTACCGAGATGGTGCCGGTGCCGGAAGCCTTCGGACGGGTCCTGGCACAACCCATCCAGGCTAAATTGTCCTCACCGCACTTTAATGCGGCCGCCATGGACGGTCTTGCCGTAAAGGCTGAAATTACTTTCGGAGCCAGTCAAGCGTCCCCCAAAACACTTATTGCCGGCCGGGATGCTTTTTATGTGAATACCGGTCATGTCATGCCGGTCGATACCGACGCTGTAATAATGATCGAACAGGTCCTTGTTCTGGACGAAGATAAGGTTGAAATTGATAAACCGGTGTTTCCCTGGCAGCACGTGCGCAAGGTCGGAGAAGACATTGTGGCAACCGAGCTTTTATTCCCCCAGAACCATTTAATCACACCTTACTGTGTAGGTGCCCTGCTGAGCGGAGGCGTATTTTCGGTGCCGGTCAAAAAGAAGCCGAAAATCCTGATCATTCCAACCGGCTCCGAACTCGTCGATTGGCGCTCCAGTTCGATGGATGACTTCAAACCCGGTCAGGTGCTGGAAACCAATTCCTTTGTCCTGGGCTGCTTGATCGAAAGCTGCGGCGGCTCACATACCCGCCACGATATGCTCATGGACGATTCGCAAAAGATCAAACAGGTTGTGCAACAAGCAGCTCAAGATAATTATCAAATAATCCTGATACTGGGGGGGTCATCCGCCGGATCAGAAGATTTTGCCAAAGGTGTCATTTTGGATCTGGGTCAGGTGTTTGTCCATGGTGTAACCATTATGCCCGGCAAACCGGTGGTGATCGGTGCCGTGGAGAACACACCGGTTTTCGGCATCCCGGGCTATCCCGTTTCAGCCATCATTGCCTTTGAGCAATTTGTTCGGCCCCTGATCCATAAAATGCTGGGACAACCCGACCCAACCAGAGAGACGGTAATGGTGGCGCCGACACGCAAAATTGCCTCCAAGCTCGGGGTGGAAGAATTTTTACGGGTCAAGCTGGGGCAGGTCGGCGAGCATATCGTTGCAACACCTTTGCCCCGAGGTGCCGGCAGTATCACTTCGATAAGCGAGGCAGACGGTATTATCCGTATTCCCAACCATATCGAGGGGCTGAGGGATGATGAACTGGTCAGAGCCGAACTATTACGCCCCCTGCCTTCTATACGCCAAACCATCGTGGTTGTCGGAAGTCATGACAATACCCTGGATGTACTGGCCGACCAGATCAAAGCCAGACACAGCCACCTGACGCTTTCATCCAGTCATGTGGGAAGCATGGGGGGGCTGATGGCGATCAAAAAAGGTGTCTGCCACCTGGCCGGGTCTCACTTGCTGGATCCTGAAGATGGTTCTTACAATCTGTCCTATATCCAAAAATTTTTAGCGCACCTGGATGTAAAACTGGTCAATCTGGTATTCCGGGATCAGGGCCTGATCGTCAAACGGGGCAATCCGAGGGGTATCAAAGGCGTCGAGGATCTGGCCCGCAAGGATATCACTTTTATCAACCGGCAGGCGGGATCCGGCACAAGAATTCTTTTGGACTACCGTTTGGACCAAATCGGAATCAACCCGGCGCAAATCAGCGGTTATCAGCATGAAGAATTCACCCACATGGCTGTAGCCGTGGCGGTACTCAGCGGAACGGCCGACACCGGATTGGGCATTTACGCCGCAGCGGCAGCACTGGATCTTGATTTTATTCCGGTTGTCACCGAGCAGTATGATCTGATCATACCGTCGACGCACTTCGAATCGGAAAATATTCAGCTGCTGCTTGAAACCATCAATACCTCAGAATTTAAGACCCGGGTGGAAGCGTTAGGCGGTTACAGCACCCAAAGAACAGGTGCGATTATATCATCAGGGGCACATCTTTAAAGTAGATAACCAACTTAAATAAAGAAATTTATCCAATTAGCCGGTTAGTATAATTTCCAAATTACAAGCACCAAAAACCAAACAAATTCCAATGCTCCAAATTCAAAATTCCGAACACCTGATCCGCCAACATTTGTGCCAA
>JAFDDW010000405.1 GCA_019310665.1 Deltaproteobacteria bacterium | reverse complement strand
CAAGCCGCCTTAAATATTTATCCGTGCGCCAGTCGCGTGCCAATTCCACCGCCGAGCGGGTCAGATTACCGTTATACCGTTCCAGTTTTTCCTCCAGCCGTTCTGACAAATTCAGTGCATTGGCAGTGGCACCGGCAAAACCAACGATAATTTTGTCGTTGTAAATCCGTCTTACTTTTTTGGCATGGTGTTTGATCACATTTTTATCCAACGTAACCTGACCATCACCGGCAACGGCTGCTTTTCCCCGGTGCCTCACGGCTATAATTGTCGTACCATGAAATTCCATTTCAACCTGACTTTCCTTATTTGAGTTTGTTTTGTTCGTTTAGATGGTTTCGTTCGTTTAGATCGTTAGGATCGTTATTTTCGTTTAGATAGTTTCATTCGTTTAGATCGCTAGGATCGATATTTTCGTTTAGATCGTCTCAATGAACTCAATCAATCCCAAATCCAAAATCCGCAACCAAATATCAGAAGACAGAGAACAGAAGTCAGAGGACAGATATTCCGGCTTCAAATCGTCCTATTCAACGCGCCATGCCCTATGCGCTCTGCCCTATGCCATTTTCCGCACCCCGTAACCCGCAAGTCATCCTATCAATCTTTTCAATCCCAAATCCCATATCCGAAATCCCAAATCGAAAGACACGTAACCCGCAACCCGTAACACGTAACCTTACACTTGAAACCTAATTTCTACTTCCGCGAGTGCGCCTTGTCGTAGGTCTCCATTAAGCGATCGATGCTCACGTGCGTGTATTTCTGGGTGGTGGAAAGGCTCATATGCCCTAAAAGTTCCTGCACCGCCCTCAGGTCCGCACCGGCATCCAGCATATGGGTCGCAAATGTATGCCTCAGGGTATGCGGAGAAACGGGTGTCAAAAGACCACAGGCCGTAACCAGTTTATCCAAAATGCGGGCGACGGAGCGGGCGGTCAGACGTCCCATATTTTTATTTAAAAAAAGCGGCCCGTCAAGTTTGGAGGAGATTTTGCGCTCCCCTTTCAATTGCTGCCGATAATTTGAAATTGCACCGAGGGCCTTTTTCCCGATGGGCACGATTCGCTCTTTACCGCCTTTTCCAAAAACCCGGATCAGGTCTTGTCCGAAATCAACATCACTCACATTCAAGCCGACCAGTTCCGACACCCGGATACCGCAGGAATAAAGCGTTTCAAAAATTGCCCGGTTCCGTAAATCCAGTATGCTGTTGCTATGAATAGAATCGAGCAGCCGAAACATCTCATCAACGGGAAGATAGTTCGGAATCGTCTTCTCCTGTTTGGGGGTGAGTATGGTTTCGGCCGGATTATCTTCCGTCAGTCCCCTTCGAACCAAAAATTTGAAAAATGACCGCAGGGTTGAGAGTTTGCGCGCAATGGTGGTTTTCTTGTTTCGTTTGTGTAAATGACCCAGAAAGCCTCTGATGGTAAGACCGTCCACACGGTCGATTCCGATGGGATCGTCACGCCGGGCGCGCGCTTTTCCACCCGGCTGGCTTTCAGTCAGAAAAATAAAAAATTCCTCCAGATCATGACGGTAACCCCGGCAGGTATTTTCTGAAAAGCCTTTTTCAGTGGCAAGCGATTCTATAAAAGCGCTGATCAGGTGCTTAACCGGCAGGGCCTTCATCGGTTATATTTCCCTCAAAAGTCGATCAGGCATTCAAGTTCGTTCCAAGACCCTACCTCCACAAAAGGATGGGGTTCCCGGTTCCAAGGTTGTCGAAACAGAATCGGCGTTATCCCGGCATCTTGCAAGCGGTAGCAGGTTTCTAGTCTATCCTCAATAAAGTATGATGTTTTTCGCTCGACAAGTACCTCGGCCTTATTCTCGAAAGTGCCCACCGCCATAATTTCGATTGAATTTGAGTCCAGGGACAGCAGATCCAGCATCCAGTCCCCAATCGGACCAAGATGCGGTCGTGCAGTAACGAAAAACACCGGACGGTGATATCGACCGATGCGGGTCAATACTTCGGCAGCTCCATTTATGGGTTTTAACGGTGTCGCATAATTACCCTCCAGTATTCGCTCAACCACGGCATCAATTACTTCCGGTTCCATCGGGATGCATTCCGTCAGATTATAACACACAATGTCATCATAGCGGATCCCGTTGATGTGATAGACATCGCGCGCAATTTCAAGGAACAGCGTCATGGTATCGGCAATCACACCATCTATATCAAACGCCACCGAAGCCGGATTAATCATGGTTTTCCAAAAAAGTTATTTGTGATTCGTTTAACCAACCCTTTAGGCGGCCGCCTTTCTGGATTTCTTTTTCAATCGGGAAATGCGGCGCTTGTAAATTGTTGCCATTTTTTTATCTTTGACCTCGATTGCGGCCCCTCGTTGCGCTTTAGTTGCGCCAATCTTTTTCTTTAAATCGCTAACGCTGACACCTTGTTTTTTTGCAGGTTTATCTTTGATGCCTCCGGCCTTTTTACCGGTTTCTTCTTTTGTTTCTTGGACAGGTTCATCTTTGGTGCCCCTGGCCTCATTGATGGCGACGATCAATTCTTCCTTTTTCATCCCGTGAACACCGGTAATTTCAAGAATCTCCTTGCCGATCTCCCGCAAGGCTTTGACGGTCATTTTCTCCAAGGGTTTTTCCATGTCTGCCGTTTTTTCAGCACTCATTTAGTATCAATCTCCTTTTCTCTTCGTTATCGGAAAGCACAAGCGGAGGCTGCAAAGCCCCCGCCCTTCGATCCATCTTGTATAAACCCTGCCTGATCGCCAGGGCTTGCAACATCCCGCAGCACGATAGTAAAATTTTTAATAAACCCGTCTTATTAACGATTATCCCTGCCTTAGTCAATAACTAAAGGCGGAGCAGGAAGCCGGCGGATCAATTTTAAAAACCTATCAAAAAAATGACGGAGCGATCCTTCGGCGGACCACAAAATATTTCCGCCTCCGGCGGATTCGGGTTAAGTTTCCCCCTCCCCTTTTTTCGCCAATTTTAAAAAGGGCTTAAACAGCTCAATCGGGATGGGAAAAATGGTGTTGGTATTGCTTTCGGTGGACATTTCTTTCATGGTTTGCAGATACCGCAGTTGCAGGGCGGTGGGATGGTCTTCTATAATCTTGGAAGCTTCCGCCAGTTTGTTGGCCGCCTGAAATTCGCCTTCGGCGTTGATTACTTTTGCCCGCCGTTCCCTTTCCGCTTCAGCCTGCCGGGCCATGGCCCGCTGCATTTCCTGGGGCAGATCGATGTGTTTGAGTTCAACCGTAGCCACTTTTATGCCCCATGGGTCTGTATGGGTGTCAAGAATTTCCTGCAGTTCCGTATTTATTTTTTCCCTTTCAGACAGAAGTTCATCCAGTTCAGCCTGACCGCAAACACTCCTTAAGGTGGTTTGCGCCAGTTGGGACATAGCATAGGTATAGTTTTCCACCTCGATAATGGCCTTGATGGAATCGATAACCCTGAAATAAATAACCGCATTCACCTTGACGGAGACATTATCCCGGGTAATGACATCCTGCGGATCTACATCCATCGCTACCAGGCGCAGGCTCACCTTTACCATTTTATCGACAATCGGTATCAGGATGATCAACCCCG
>JAFDDW010000404.1 GCA_019310665.1 Deltaproteobacteria bacterium | reverse complement strand
TAAAATTGGCATCCGGAAGAAACAAAATCTCCTCACGTTTAATGGCCGGTTCTTTTGTGTCGGCCGGATTTCTGGTTTCTTCCATATGGCTCCTCCTGTTCGTCTGGAAAATTTTTACGGCGCTTATCCTCACACAATCATCGCCAAGCAAGTTTCAGACCATGACTTAAAAACCCATTATTTTAATTAAAAAGGAAATCTCATCTTTGGATAACCAATGAATACTATTCAAAATTTATGTTTTATACAAAAATATGACGCTGTTTTACTCGACATTCTCTTTGGGAAAGTGTATGAAAACTATGTAGCAATCAATCTACATGTAGCCTGACTGATACATTTTCGTGAAGTTTCACACGCGGTTACAGAGTACAGATTAAATCGCAGGAGGCAACATGCTGGAACGTGACCATCCAAAACCGGAAGATCTGCTGAAACAGCTAGAAATGTATCAGCTTATTTTTGACAGCATTTACAATGGCGCGATCGTAACGGACATCAACGGCCGTATTACCCATTTCAACAAACCCTATGGGGCGTTTCTCGGAGTAGACCCTGAAGATCAGATCGGAAGGCATTGCACCGAGTCGGTCGACAACAGCCGCATGCATATCGTCGCCCGAACCGGTCAGCCTGAAATAAATCAATCGCATCGGATTAGGGGGCAAAACATGGTCGTCCAGCGGATACCGATCCAAAAAGACGGTGAGGTCATCGCGGTCTTTGGTCAGGTCATGTTTAAGGATGTCAAGGACGTCAGAAAGCTTGCCTCCGAACTTTCGCTTTTAGAGTCGAAGGTGAAGCTTTATGAAGAGGAATTGATCAATCTTCGATCCACACGGTATACCTTTGAAAGCATTATCGGAACCAGCGAAAGCATAAAGGCTTTAATAATTGAAGCCCGCCGGGCGGCCGCCAACCATTACCCGGTTCTCATTTCAGGTGCAAGCGGTACAGGCAAAGAACTTTTTGCCCAGGCCATTCATCATGCCGGCCCCCGCAGGGCCCATCCCTTTGTTCGCATAAACTGTGCCGCCATTCCCAGGGATCTCCTGGAATCGGAGCTTTTCGGTTATGAAAAGGGTGCCTTTACCGGCGCCGGCGCCGACGGCAAACCCGGCAAGTTCGAATTGGCCCGGCACGGCACCGTGTTTCTGGATGAGGTCGGAGACCTGCCCCTAGAGATGCAGCCCAAATTACTGCGTGCCATCGAGGATAAGGAGTTTGAACGGGTCGGCGGCACCAGAATCATTCAATCGGATTTTCGCGTCATTGCCGCCACCAACCAAAATCTCGAGCAAATGCTGATCGACAATCGCTTTCGCAAAGATTTGTTCTACCGCCTGAATGTGATCCCGTTGCACATTCCACCGCTGCGGGAGCGCCGAAGCGACATCCTACCCACGGCCCGCCACTTGCTGAAGCAAATGACCCAGGAAGCAAATCTGGCGGAAATAAAAATGGATAAGGAAGTTGATAGGGCGTTGCGAAGATATGCATGGCCGGGCAACGTACGTGAACTTTCCAACGTACTTGAACGTACAATGTCAGCTATAAAGGGGGATACCGTCTGTTTACAGGATTTGCCTTTCCATCTGCAGCGCAGCCGCAATAAAATATCCGACCGCAATCAGTCCCCATTAAAAGACGTGCAGGCCAGAACTGAAAAAGAGGCCATTCGCTATGCCTTGAAAGAAAGCAACCACAATAAGGCCGGGGCTGCCAGGGTCCTGGGTATTCACCGCACCCTGTTATATAAAAAAATGAAAAAATATAACCTGCCGCTTTAAACAGAAAGATATTTTTCACAGGTCTCCCGGGACAGCTCGTTGATGGCACTTTCATGGCAAATCCGGCCCTGTTGAATAATATAGGCCCAATCACAGACGGTTTTTGCAAAATTTAAATTTTGATCGGCCATCAACACCGCAACCCCCTCCGCTTTGAGCTTCACAATGGTCTTGGCCAGCTGCTCCAAAATGACAGGGGCTAATCCTTCGGAAGGTTCGTCGAGGATAATTAATTCAGGATTGCCCATCAAGGTGCGTGCAATTGCCAGCATTTGTTGCTCGCCGCCACTCAGGTTTCCACCATATTGGCCTGGTTTCTCCCCCAAATTCGGAAAGAGTTCAAACAGGCGGTCTGGGGTCCAGGGTTCAACCCCTTTGCGGGAAGGTTGTTTTCCCACTTCCAAATTCTCCATTATGGTGAGTTTGGAAAAGATACGGCGATCTTCCGGTACGTAACCCAGGCCCAATCCGCAGATTTTATGAGGCGGCCAACCGAGAATATTTTCGGTGTTAAAGGTTATGGTTCCGCGGGCAGCCGGTACAAGGCCCATAATACTTTTAAAGGTTGTTGTTTTACCCGCGCCATTGCGACCCAGCAATACCGCGACTTCACCGGCGCTGACCTCAAAACTCAAATCAAATATTATTTGAGCCTTACCATAAAATGTATTGATTGAATCAACTTGAAGCATCGTCAAAGCCCAAATAAACTGCTCGAACATTATCGTTTTGTCGAACCTGATCGGGAGTTCCTTCGGCAATTTTCTCACCACGGTTCAGAACAACAATACGATCGGCATGAGTGAAGACGACATCCATGTCATGTTCGATAAATAAAGCACCTATGTTCCGGGTTCGAACAATTCTCGATGTCAAATCCATCAAACGCTGTCGTTCCGCAGGTTCCATTCCTGCCGTGGGTTCATCCATCAAAAGCAATCTGGGCTGATTCGTCAAAGCCACCGCCAACTCCACCCGTTTTAGATCACCGTATGAAAGAACACCGCAAACAAGATTTGCGTAATCCGGGATTCCCACCAGATGGAGCAATTCCATGGCCTCTTGGCGGAAAAGATTTCTTAGTTTCCGCCAGGGCGATCTTGCCTTTTTACGAAATGACGCCAGGGCCACTTGGATATTTTCTAAAACCGTCATTGAAGCAAAGGTTGCGGTAACCTGGAAGGTTCGGCCGACACCCAGCTGCCAGATGTGTCGCGGCTTTAAACCGACAACTTCCTGACCGTCAATTTTAATGTTGCCTTCGTCCGGGTGCAGTTGTCCGTTGATCAGGTTGAAACAGGTAGATTTCCCCGCCCCGTTGGGACCGATCATAGCAAGAATTTGCCCGTCCTCCAGGTCGAAACTGACCTGCTTTACCGCTGTAACACCTCCAAAAGAATGGGATAAATTAGTGACTTGCAGCAATCTGGACATCAAAGAGTTTACCCCTTCTGAGAATAACGTTCTGAAAAATAGCGCCCGAATCGTTGATTGAAAAATCCGGCTATTCCCTGAGGAAAAGCCACTACCAGGACAATGAAAACAATTCCCAGAATGAACTGCCAAAAATCGATCCGCGATATCGTATTGTGCAGCCAGATAAATGCAGCCGGACCGACAATTGGCCCCATGATGGCATCAACACCGCCAAGAAGCACCATCAACAAAAATTCAAAGGAACGGGTTAGCGCCATTTCATCCGGAAAAACGCTTCCCTTGGAAAAAACATAAATTCCGCCGGCCAGACCGGTGAAACCGCCGGCCACGGCAAATGCGGCCCATTGATATTTAAAGGTATT
>JAFDDW010000011.1 GCA_019310665.1 Deltaproteobacteria bacterium | reverse complement strand
ATTAATTCATTTAACACATCTGCAACCGTCAGGTCCGGTTGGCGCACATAGGGCTGGTTGAGTAAACAATTTTCTTTGAAAAATTTGTTCATTTTTCCATCAACGATTTTGGTAATCACGTTTTCAGGCTTTCCTGTTTCAAGGGCCTGGGCCTGGTAGATTTCTCTTTCACGCTGAACGGTTTCTTCCGGCACGTCTTCGGCCCGCAGACCCAGAGGATTGGTGGCGGCAATGTGCATGGCAATATTTTTTGCAAAAACAATAAAATCTTCATTTTTTGCTACAAAATCCGTCTCGCAATTTACTTCAACCAGTACCCCCAGTTTGCCGCCCATGTGGATATAAGACTGCACGGTGCCTTCCGTCATGGCCCGTCCGGCCCGCTTCTGGGCCGTAGCCAGCCCTTTTTTCCTCAGAAAATCAACCGCTTTATCAATATCTGCATCACACTCCACAAGCGCTTGCTTACAGTCCATCATCCCGGCGCCTGACTTTTCCCGCAGTTGTTTTACCATCGTCGCACTAATTGTTGTCATCTTGCTCTCCTGTCGTTTCAGCTACGCTGCTATCTTCCGTATTATCGTCTGTCGCTTCGGTTCCCGCCTGAGGGGCATCAGCCGCCACCGGTTGGGCGGTTTCAACCACCGATCGTTTAATGATTTCTACCACGGGGCCATCAGACCCGTCTGAAATCACCTTCCGTTCGCCGGATGGCAGTTCCGCGCTGACGGCCGCCGCTTCAGATTCCTCTTCCACGTCCTTATCGGCTTCGGCCTGTTGTTTTTCAGCAAAACGCTGGCTTCCTTCAATACAAGCATCCGCCATTCTCGAGGTAATTAAACGGATGGCGCGAATGGCGTCATCGTTGCCGGGTATAATATAGTCAATATCATCCGGATCGCAATTGGTATCAACGATGGCGATAATCGGTATATTCAGCCGGCGGCCTTCACGCACGGCGATGGCTTCATTTTTGGGATCAACGACAAACATTGCGCCGGGCAACCCGTTCATGGTACGAATGCCACCAAGGTTACTGTCGAGCTTTATACGCGCTTTAGCAAGTTTCAGCCGCTCTTTTTTGGGGAAAAGTTCAATTGATCCATCATTTTGGATGTTGTTGAGATAATTCAACCGGTCAATGCTTTGCCGGATTGTCTGAAAATTGGTCAGCATTCCGCCGAGCCACCGGTTATGAACATAAAACATCTCGCACCGATTGGCCTCTTCATAGATAGAATCACGGGCCTGCTTTTTGGTGCCGACGAACAACAATGGTTTGCCTGCTGCAACCGTGTCCACAACAAAATCATAGGTCGTTTTAAACATCCGAACAGTTTTTTGCAGGTCAACAATATAGATCCCGTTTCTGGCTCCAAAAATATAAGGTTTCATTTTCGGATTCCAGCGTTTCGTCTGGTGACCAAAATGCACACCAGCCTCCAGCAGTTCTTTCATAGTTACATACGCCATAGGTTTCTCCCTTCATTTTCGGTTGTTCCGCCGCCATTGTCGCCCCAGTTTCCGACTTTTAAAAAAAGCACCGGGAAACAGGTCCAAAAGCGTGGGGGTTATAAAAACTTTCTTTAATAACAAATATTATAATTAGCTGCAACCTTTTTTTCCTCTAATTTCTAATACGAACGCCAACCATTTAAAGTAAAGCACCACTATCCAAAAATCAATACGCCACAACTCGTTCTTCGCAAGTCATCCTATCAATCTTTTCAATCCCAAATCCCATATCCGAAATCCCAAATCGAAAAACCCGTAACCCGTAACCCGCAACCCGCAACCCGCAACCCGCACCCCGCACCCCGCAACCCGTAACCCGCAACTCGTAACCCGTACCCCGCAACCCGTAACCCGCAACCCGCAACCCGCCTCATCCCTTCCGGCGCATGTAAACGACCCGGTCGTGGCCACTGTAGTCTTTGGTGCAGCTGAAATCATCATAATACCCACATTCGAACGCAATCCTGTGAACCGCATCTTGCTGATCATGACCAATTTCAAGCAACAGATCACCGCCCGGTTTAAGGCCATGATGAACAGATTTTAAAATTTTTCTAAAACATTCAAGGCCGTCTTCCTCTCCGTCAAGTGCCGCAATCGGTTCATAACGATTAATTTCGGGCTGCAGACTTTGAAGCACACGGCTGGGAATATAAGGCGGGTTGGACACGATCATATCAAAGGCCGATTTTTCCGGTCTTAAGGCTGTCAGCCAATCAGCGGCAAAGAATTGGATAATGTCACAAAGATCATGCCGCCTCGCATTCCGCCGGGCCGCCTCAAGCGCCGGGACACTCAAGTCGGAAGCCAAATAAGTGTGCTGAGGTTGTTGTGACGCCAATGCAAGCACGATCGCCCCGGAGCCCGTGCCCAGATCCAGAATTCGCCTTGCTGGTGAAGGTGAATACTTTGACAATAGCTCCAAAGCCGCCTCCACCAAACATTCGGTTTCAGGCCTGGGTATTAGAACATCTCGGGTAACCTCCAGATCCAGTGACCAGAACTCTTTGAGGCCGAGGATATAGGCAACCGGCTCCCGTCCGATGCGACGCTTGATCAGCGATTTAAATGCCTTCAGTTCATCTCCCCGCAGTGGTTGATCAAAATTTAAATACAGTTCGATACGTTCCAGTTTCAGCGCATGGGCCAGCAGTATTTCACCGGTTGCTCGGGGGCTGTCGATATCGTGAGACTTTAAATAAGATGCGGCCCATTGCAGGAGCTTGATAATGGTCCACCGCGTACTATCGGGTTTAGTAAGATTATTGCCTGACATGAGCTATCACGGTTTAAAGGTTTAGGCTCCTGTATAAGGTTTCAGGTGTCAGGCACCTTGGAATGCGGAATGCGGAAAAGGCGCTGGCTGAATGTCTGATTTTCATATTTTCCGCATTCCGAATTCCAACTTCAATAGCCATTAAGGTGTGGATTCTGCCTTCTGAAGGGCCTCGGTTTGATAATAAGTTAACAGGTTCTCTATAAGTTCGTCAATATTTCCCTGCAGAATGCTATCCAGTTTATAGAGCGTCAGGTTGATACGATGGTCCGTCACCCGGCTCTGGGGAAAATTGTAGGTTCTGATTCTGCCGCTTCGATCACCCGTACCCACCTGGCTTCTGCGTTCTTCGGAACGCTTTTCGTTTTGTTCAAAAATCATTTGATCCAGCAGCCGTGACCGCAAGACTTTCATGGCCTTAACTTTATTTTTCAGCTGCGATTTTTCATCCTGACAGGTCACCACAAGGCCGGTGGGAAGGTGGGTAATGCGCACGGCTGAATCGGTAGTGTTCACGCTCTGTCCCCCCGGGCCGGTGGCTCGATATACATCCACTTTAAGTTCGGAAGGATCGATCTCAATATCTACTTCTTCTGCCTCGGCCAAAACAGCTACCGTAACCGCCGATGTATGGATGCGTCCCTGAGTTTCTGTGGCAGGCACCCGTTGCACCCGATGGATTCCGCTTTCGTATTTAAACACACTATAGGCTCCCTGGCCCTGTATCATGGCGATGATTTCTTTCAAGCCCCCGACCCCGGTGGGATGATGGGTGATTATCTCCACCTTCCAGTTTCGTTTTTCAGCATAGCGGCTATACATCTTGAAAAGATCGCCGGCAAACAAAGCCGCTTCCTCACCACCGGTTCCGGCACGAATCTCGACGATGACATTTTTCTCATCATTGGGATCTTTGGGCAGTAACAGCGCTTTTAATTCGCCTTCGATTTTTTCTTTTTCCAGGCTCAGTGTGGTGATTTCATCACGAGCCAGACCCTTTATATCAGGATCGGCATCCTTTAACAGTTCCTGACTCTCCTCGAGATCATTCAAGGTCTGCTTGTACTTGCGGTAGACAGTAACGATCTTGTTGAGTTCAGCATGCTCGCGCACAAATTTCTGGTATGCATCCCGGTCCTGAACAACTTCCGGATCAGCCAGATGCTTCTCAATGTCGATGAAACGTTCTTCAACCCCTATTAATTTATCAAACATTTTTTTTTATTCGGGAAAGGAATCGATTCGGCTTACCTGTACCGGGCATCAAAACAAGGTCATCCGGATAGGTTGTGTCAGGTTTAGCCATGAAGCCTGACGGCTTATCTGTATATTGAACTGACAGGCGGGGTTAAACTACGTGGGTTTCTCTTGTTTCTGGAATTTTTCGTATTTTTTCCGGAATCGCTCGATTCGACCCGCGGTGTCGATAAGTTTCTGTTTACCGGTAAAAAAAGGATGACATTTGGCGCAAATTTCAACACGGATATCAGATTTGGTCGAACCGACATGGATCTCATTGCCGCATGCACATCGTATGCTCGTTTCTTTGTACTCAGGATGAATTCCGTTTTTCATGTTATTTGCAACCCCCTATTTGAATGACAAATGTCGAATGACGAATGACGAATTATGTAATTTTGACGATTTTGTAAAAGTTGTGCTTCCTATAAAGCACTAAAGATCATATGTCAACCGCTATAGGCCCTTAACGGGGTTTTTCTGACAACATTATCTATTCATTGAATTTAGAAACTGTTCGTTATCCTTGGTCCCACTCATTTTTTCAAGTAAAAACTCCATACTGTCAACCGTATTTAGCGTTGTCAGCAGTTTACGCAATATCCTAGCCTCATCCAGGAGAAGTTCTTCTTTGCGCGTGCCGGAGCGTTTGATGTCAAAAGACGGGTACACACGTTTATCTGCCAACCGGCGATCCAGTTGAATCTCGGCATTTCCGGTTCCTTTAAACTCCTCGAAGATGACCTCATCCATGCGACTGCCGGTATCAACCAGCGCGGTGGCAAGAATCGTTAGACTGCCCCCTTCTTCGATATTTCTGGCCGCGCCGAAAAAACGTTTGGGGCGCTGCAAAGCATTGGAATCCACACCACCGGACAGGATTTTACCGCTGGGCGGAACAACCGAGTTGTAGGCCCGGGCCAGACGCGTAATACTGTCTAAAAGAATTACCACATTCTTTTTGTGTTCCACCAGTCGTTTGGCCTTCTCGATGACCATTTCGGCAACCTGAACGTGCCTTTCGGCCGGTTCATCAAAGGTAGAACTGATGACCTCCGCTTCGACCGTCCGTTGCATATCGGTGACTTCTTCGGGTCGTTCGTCGATCAGCAGCACAAACGGTACGACATCTTTGTGGCTGGCTATGATTGAATTGGCGATAGCTTGCAGCAACATGGTTTTACCGGATCGGGGCGGGGATACGATCAGTCCCCTCTGGCCAAACCCGATCGGAATCATTAAATCCATGATGCGCGTGGAAAAATTCCCGGAGTCGGTTTCAAGACTAATTTTACGTTCAGGATAAAGCGGGGTCAAATTATCAAAAAGGATCTTATCCCGGGCCACTTCGGGGTCTTCATAGTTGACGGCTTCGACTTTCAAAAGCGCAAAATATCTTTCCGACTCTTTGGGCTGTCGGATCTGCCCTGAAACCGTATCTCCGGTTCTTAAGTTGAAACGTCGAATCTGGGAAGGAGACACGTAAATGTCATCCGGACCCGGCAGATAGTTGGAGTCCGGTGACCGCAAAAATCCAAACCCATCCGGTAAAATTTCCAGGGTCCCTTCTCCGAAAATGAGGCCATTTTTTTCAATCTGGGTCTGAAGCAAGGCAAACATCAATTCCTGCTTGCGCATCCCCGCTGCCCCTTCAACTTTCAATTCTTTGGCCATCTGTGTGAGTTCGCTGATTTTTTTTTCTTTAAGTTCAGCAATGTTCATCAAATTATTCCCCTTGTTTTTTTTCATCGCTAATAACTAATCCCACTATCCCTTTGAAATATTTAATATATATGCGTCTCCGGCAGAATAAGCTGGAAACACGGCTGTATACAAATTCACCGGTGTTAGGATGCATATCCTGATGCTTGCATTCGGTTTTAAACGTGCTACTCTATTTAAGACCGGCCAAACAGAAAAGGCATTGTAAACGTATCCGTATAAAGTTTGCTTACAAAGGTGATTTACTGATTGGATCCATGCCGGTTATTAAGGAGGAAATTGAGTGTTAAGTGAATTATTTTAGAAGAAGTGAATTATTTTAGAAGAAAAAGATATCCTCTCGCTCTGGCGGGTTCCACATGCCTTTAACCATGTAAGATTAATAAATATATCATAATATCCATGCTGTCAAGCGCTTTCGTTTGTTTTTTAGACTTTTGGCTTAAATTTCTCATCATTTTTCAATAGTGGCCGCGGTCAAGTTAATGAAACTCCCAATCGATGCAGAGATCTTCCCGGAAAAAACGGGTGTTTATGTTGTCGGCGGGTCAATCCGTGACCTGCTTTTAAAAAGGACACCGTTGGATTACGACCTGGCCGTTCAGCATGATGCGGCGTTGTTCGCCAGGCGCCTGGCCGCCAATACTTCCGGCCATATTTTTGAATTTGGCAAGCACGGATATACCATGCGGCGAGTGGTAACCAAAGATCATTTTTTCGACATTATGCCGATCAGCGGCGAAAATATAACCAGCGATCTACTCAGTCGGGATTTTACCATCAACGCCATGGCCGTGGATGTATCAAACGGCAATCTGATTGATCCTCTGGACGGGCAAAAGGATCTGGCAGCAAAGAAAGTCCGCCTGGTTTCACGGAAAGTATTCCGCCAGGATCCGTTGCGTCTGGTTCGCGCCTATCGCATGGCAGCTGCTTTTGATTTTACCATAGATAAGGATACGAAGGCGGCCATTGAAGCGGATGCCGATCTAATCCGAAAAACAGCCGGGGAACGAATCCGGGAAGAACTATTTAAAATTCTGCAATGTGCCAATTCCCATGTTTATCTTGCGATGATGGCTCGCAGTGGTCTCTTGTTTAGCGTTTTTCCGGAATTTTTGAAACTAAAGCAGCTGCGGCTGCATTCCGCAGCCCCCCGCACTGTATTGGAGCAGACCCTGGATTCCTATTTTCATCTTGAAACGCTATTAGATCCCGCTGATGAATTTAGGCGCTTAATTCGTGTCCACTCTGATAAAGAGCATGATGTCACCCGCTCAATACTTTTAAAATGGTCCCTGTTATTCCATGACCTCGGCAGTCCGCCGGCCAAGCCAACCATCGCTCATGTCCAAAAAAGCGATTATATCGCCCATGCAACCCGGAGCGCTGTCCTGGCTCAAGAAATCTGCAAGCGCCTGAGATTTTCAAGGCGTCAGACGGATATCATTGAATCTATCGTCCGGAATCATTTCAGACCGTTTATTTTATTCCATGCGCATTTAAATAATGGCCCCGTAGATAAAGGATTTATACGCTTCTTTTTAAAATGCGGTGCTGTCACCCCCGATGTTCTGCTGCATGCCTTGGCGGAATTCATGGGAAAAAACGATTCGAACCCCTCGGACACACAAAAATTTACTGAATTTATCCGGTCGCTCATCCAGAAATATTATACGGTATTGCTTCCCAGGGCCTCTGTGCCTTCCCCCATAAACGGCAAAGATCTAATCAGTGAATTTGGAATGAAACCTTCAGCGGAATTCAAGCAAATTTTAGCGCGTGTTGAAGAGGAACGTCTCACAAAACAAACATTCACCCGTGAAGAAGCCATCAAACTGGTCAAGAAGCTGAGAAACCAGAAATAGCTATTGAGAACACCGTAATTAAAAGGTCCTATCTAAAATGAGATAGGACCTTAATTTTGATAATATGAATTTGAGGTGAGCCGTTTAACTCAGCTTTTCAAGCCCGGCATAAATCTGATCACGAATTTCCTCGACCTTTCCAACCCCTTCAATGCGGATATACTTCGGTGCTTCCGATTCGCCGGAACTCTCCCAGGTTTTGTAATAATCTATCAAGGGTTCGGTTTGCGCATGATAGACATCGAGCCGTTTGCGAACCGTCTCTTTCTGGTCGTCATCGCGCTGGATGAGATCTTCGCCGGTAACATCATCTTTGCCCTCCTCTTTGGGCGGATTAAATATGATGTGGTAGGTCCGACCGCTGGCAAGATGAACCCGTCGTCCGCTCATGCGTTTGATGATTTCTTCATCCGGTACATCGATATCCACTACCGCGTCGATGGCAACGCCGGCTTCCTTCAGGGCATCCGCCTGGGGTATGGTACGCGGAAAACCGTCAAACAAAAAGCCTTTTTCGCAATCGGCCTCCTTGATGCGTTCTTTGACAAGTCCGATAATAACATCATCGGGTACCAGGGCCCCTGAATCCATGTACCCTTTAGCCTTTTTACCCAGTTCGGTTCCGGCCTTAAGCGCCGCCCGCAGCATATCGCCCGTAGAAATCTGTGGAATTTGGAATTTGTCTTTTACGTAATTAGCCTGGGTTCCTTTGCCCGCTCCAGGGCCTCCTATCAAAATCAAACGCATTTGAAAACCTCCTTTTGGTTGTTTTTTTGACGGCAAAGTATGGCTGAATGCCGGATGGGTGTCAAGGGAATAATCGGGCGCCTTCCCGGCCCTTATCAGGTTCGTTCAGACAACATGTTGTCAGAAACTAAGGGTGTTCGGATTAAAAAAAGTAATTTATCAGATTTTACTTGCTTTTCACGGAATTATTCGGTAAAGGTTTGAATTTACGAATATTGCACTGATTAACCATCGGTAATACTAGGCATTGCACTATTTTCCGATGGCAAGAAGGGGGCGAGGTATTTGAAGAATATTGAAGTCAGAGTCATTGACAATGACATTGAAAAAGCAATGCGCATATTGAAAAAAAAGATTCAAAACGACGGCCTTTTCAAGCGCCTTAAATTAAAAAAGAGCTATGAAAAGCCAAGCGAATTTCGCCGTCGCAAACAGCGCGAAGCTTTGAGGCGAGAACGAATCGCCGCCAGCAAAGCCAGACAAAGAAGATAACATCAATTTCATTTAAAGGAAAAACCCGGTAAGGTTTCACAATTGCCGGGTTTTTTAATGGGTATGGTATCCGATAATTCCTATCACGGCTGCCTGAAAGATATGTACGGCCTTCACAGATTCGGCATTAAGCTGGGTCTATCCACTATCAGACAGATTCTATCCGGTCTGGGTAATCCCCAGAATGCCTATGCTTGTGTCCATGTGGCCGGCACCAACGGAAAGGGATCAGTGGCATCTTCGCTGGCGTCGATCCTTAACCAGGCTGGATATAAAACAGGTCTTTACACCTCTCCGCACCTGGTCCATTTTAACGAACGAATCCAGGTAAACAACCGGCCGATTTCAAATAAAAGTGTGGTGACATCCTATAATACCATAAAAAAAGCCCACCACGGCGATCGAGGACCCACTTTTTTCGAATTTGCTACGGCAATGGCTCTTGTGGAATTTGCCCGGCAAAGAGTGGACTGGGCGGTTATTGAAACCGGCATGGGCGGCCGACTTGATGCGACCAACATCGTCCAGCCTCAGCTGTCAATAATCACCAATATATCACTCGAACATCGAGAGTACCTGGGAAATACCCTGGAACAGATTTCCGGGGAAAAGGCCGGGATCATAAAAAAACGGACACCGGTAATCACCGGTATCCGGCAGAAAAAGGCGCTGGCCGTGGTAGAAAAAATAGCCGCCGAAAAATCAGCATCGCTGTTGCGCCTCGGAAAGGAATTCAAAGTCAGACGCAGTCCTTGCGGGACCTTTTCTTACCGGGGTGTTGAAGCTGTCTGGCGTAATCTTAAAACCGGTCTGCTGGGCAATCATCAGGTGGACAACGCCGCCCTTGTGCTGGCAGCCTGTGAAATGCTCCAAAAACGCGGGGTGATACTCTCACTGGATAATATCCAGGCCGGATTGCTCAATAATCGTTGGCCGGGGCGCTTGGAGATTGTTTCTGATGAACCTCGGATCATCCTTGACGGTGCTCACAATTTTATTGCGGCGCGCAACCTGGCCCGGTTTCTTTCGGCAAATTTTTCCCGAAGAAACATAACCATGGTCATCGGAATTTTAGATGATAAGCCTTACAACGCCATGCTCAAATGTCTTTTGCCGACGGCAAATCGCGTCATCTTAACCCGCGCCAAGATTAATCGGGCCCTGGAGCCTGAAAAACTGGAAGCCCTGGCAAAAAGAATGGTCCCCCAAGTTACCACCATTCCCGATGTAAAACAGGCATTAGAATATGCAATTGAAACCGCATCGCCCAAAGATGTCATCTGCGTCGCGGGCTCGCTATACGTCGTGGGGGAAGCCAAGGAAGCATTGGATAAAGGGTTCCAGGTTCAGGGTTCAAAGGTTAAGGATCGGTAAGAACAGAGTTCATTCGACTGAAGCGCACCGATCTTTGTCCATTAGCGGTTCTATCATGAGTTCACGACTGAAGGGAAGTTCTGGTGCCAGGCAAAACCTTTGAACCCGACTCGGCTGAGCTCGTCGCAGGCTGAACGCTGAACCTTTGAACCTTGGTATTGTTTTCACCTTGACTTGCCCAGGGTTATGAATTAGGTTTGGTTCGATTTTGGCGAGATAAAAATCAAGGCGAAATCGAATCCATAAACCGATAGGATCCATGGTGAATGGTAAAAAGTTTATCTGTTTTTCCCGCATTCCGCCTTCCGACTTGTCTTCAAAGCGCCCGTAGCTCAGTGGATAGAGCGTCAGCCTCCGGAGCTGAAAGCCGCTGGTTCGAACCCAGCCGGGCGTACCATAATAGTAGCAGGCGTTTACGAAAATTCGTGGACTCTTTTTTTTATTTAATTAATTATTTTCCAACCTATTTTCCTCTCAATACCCTTCAGAAAGAAACAAATCTGTAACCTTTACCTCCTATAAAGGCAGAGCTATTCGGCTCTGCCTTTTCCATTTTTAACGCAATACATTGTTAATGTCTTTCCTCAATTTAATTATATAATTCTTTATTTCTTTAATTATTTTATAATTAATTAATATATTACTTTTTACTTGTAATATCTGAAAAAAAGTAATATTAGATCAGTATGGGAAAAAAGAAAACCTTTTCAACGAGTATCGATGGAAACCGCATTAAGGAATTAAAGCATCTGGCGGTGGATACGGACAAATCCTTGGGAAAACTTCTCGAGGAGGCCATTGAGGATATTTGCAGAAAATATAAAAAGAAATTCTCTACTTAATTGAACGGTCGGGGAGTTTTTCAATCTTCGCCCTGCCTTACAGATTACCACGCTTATCTGCTCAACTCCCAGCATGTGATATAATTCTTTAAATTATTAAATATTTTTTTCTTTAATTCTTTAAAACAATAATTTTATCACGCCAATACAGGCTAAGTGTCTTTACCACCCTTACCTGCCGGCGTAATACTCCTGGTACCACTCAATAAAGCGCCGGATGCCGGTGACAAGGGGTGTTTCAGGTTTAAACCCCACATCCTGGACCAGGTCGTCTACATCTGCATAGGTAGCGACGACATCCCCGGGTTGAAGTTCGACAAACTCCTTATTTGCCTTGCGCCCCAGCGCATTTTCTATCTCCTCAATAAATTCAAGAAGTTGTACCGGATTATTGTTACCGATATTATAAATTTTGTAAGGCGCATAGGAAGTACCCGGGTCCGGTGCATCCCCTCGCCAAGCGGGGTTGGGTTCCGGCAGCCGGGCCATAACTCTGACAACCCCCTCGATAATATCGTCAATATAGGTAAAATCCCGCTGCATTTTGCCGTGGTTAAAAACCGTTATCGGTTTGTCTTCTAATATCGCTTTGGTAAACAGAAAAAGCGCCATATCAGGGCGTCCCCAAGGTCCGTAAACGGTAAAAAACCGCAATCCGGTGCAACAAAGTCCGTACAGGTGGCTGTAAGTGTGCGCCATCAGTTCGTTGGCTTTCTTGGTGGCCGCATATAACGATACGGGATGATCGACATTGTGATGAATTGAAAACGGCATGTTGGTGTTGGCACCGTATACCGAACTGGATGAAGCAAACACCAGGTGTTTAACCTTATGATGTCGGCAACATTCGAGGATATTGACAAACCCGACAAGGTTCGAATCGACATAAGCATGGGGGTTTGTAAGCGAATACCTGACGCCGGCCTGGGCCGCAAGATTGACCACAACATCGAACTCGTTGTTGTCAAAAAGATTTTCCAGAGCCTTGCGGTCGACCAGATCCAAATTAGTAAAAGTGAAAGCATCCGCTGATAAGATTTTATTCAGCCGGTCCTCTTTGAGTCGCACGTCATAGTAGGGAGTTAAATTATCAAGCCCCGTAACACGGATACCATCATCTAACAGTCGTCGACTCAGTTGAAATCCAATAAATCCCGCCGCCCCGGTTACAAGAACATTTTTAAATTTAAAATCCATATCACCACCTCTGCATTAGTTCACCACGAATTTTCACGGAATTACACGGAACATTTAAATTTTTACATCAGAATTTTTTAATTCATTACATATCCGTGAGTTTCCGTGTCTTTCCGTGGTAATACTTTTTCAGTCTACCGTTTGTCGTCTGTTTTTCTTTCCGCATTCCGCATTCCCAATTCCGCATTCAAATCCCTGTCCTCTTTTCTTCTTTCCGCATTCCGAATTCCGCATTCAAGACTCTGTCATCCGCCCTCTGTCATCTACCCTCTGAAATCCATTCCGGCCTGATCTGACCTTCTTATCTTCTCAACTTCTAACCTTCTGTCCCCTGTCCTCCTCTGTCATCCGTCACCTGCCCCCGGTACCATTCAAACGTCATATCAAGTCCCTGCTCCAGGGAGACATCAGGATTGAATTTTAGCACTGATTTCGTATAATCCATCCCTGCAAAGGAATGCAGAATATCCCCATCCCTGGCAGGTTTATATCCTGGTTGGTTGCTGGCCCCACTCAATGAAGCAATTAATTCCCAGAGCCGGTTGATGGTGACCTGGCTTCCCGTCCCGATGTTGAAAATGCTGCCTTGCGGATCATTCATACCGGCGGCAAGCAGGTTGGCATTGACCACATCCTTGACATACACAAAATCTCTGGTCTGATTACCATCACCGTAAATCAGTGGCGCCTGGTTTAAAACCGCCCGGGTCATAAATATCGAGATGACGCCCGAATAGGGCGACGCAGGGTCCTGTCGAGGGCCGAAGACATTAAAATACCGGAGGCTTACGGTTTTCAGCCCGTAAAGCTCACTGTAAATGCGTGCATGGTGTTCGGCCGATAGTTTATGTACCGCATAGGGGCTTGTCGGCTTGGGGGTCATTGTCTCTGTCTTCGGCAACCGGGGGTCATCGCCATAAACAGCACATGAACTGGAGAGGACAACTCGTTGAGCATTATTGGCGCGTGCGGTCTCAAGTACGTTTAAGGTGCCGATATCATTTACCTTTGCAGATTCTACCGGGTGGTCGATGGTTTGCTGTACGGCTACCACGGCAGCCAGGTGAAATATGACGGCACAACCTTTCGCCGCTTTATCAAGGGCCTCCCGTTCACGGATATCACCTTGATAGAAAGTAATACGATCTTTTAAAGGCTCTAAATTTGATAGCCTTCCGCTGGAAAGATTATCCAGCACTATTACCTCACAGTCCTCGGCCACCAGTGCTTCAACCAGATGCGAACCGATAAAACCGGCCCCACCCGTTACCAGCGCTTTGTTAAATGCTATACTCATATATGTTACCTTTGAACACTGACCTTTGGAACCACTTGACTTTCAAGCCTATTGATCCTAAAGTTTATCATGATGGCACAAAATAGCAAGAGAAGCCCTTGCGTAATTCTGGTGGATCACAAATAGAATGAAACCACATATTCAAATCAAACTTTTTGCCTCATTGCGAGAATTCACACCCCCCTCATCCGATAGCTATCCGATCGATCAGGGTCTCAGCATCCGCATTCTTCTTAAACAGTTAGATATACCGCCGGAGAAAGCAAAACTCATTTTTATCAATGGCGTTAAGGCAGATTTGGCCGCGACCTTAAAAGGAGGAGAACGGGTTGGAATCTTTCCTCCGGTAGGAGGAGGTTAATGCTACTCAGCAAACAGTTAATATCGTCCGCCCTGGCACTGGTCATGGCGATCTTAGTAAGCGCCTGTGCATCCAAACCTTTCTTGAAGATCCACTATCAATTGCCGTCACCATCCCAGGCATTGACAGGAGAAAATGTTTCACTGACAATCGCCGACGTTAGAAAAGATAATGCATTTTTAAGTGCGAATGCTAAAAAGTCGCTAAAAAATTTTAATGACACCTATTCACTGGTTGTCCTGCATGACGACGGCAGCGGAAATCTGATCGGTGCCTATGATCTTAATTCACTATTGAAGGAAATTTTCAAGCAGCGGTTGGAAAATGAGGGGGGGCATTTTATCACAAACCCTCAAAAAACCGACGCCAGTCTCGAAATTCAACTAAAAGAGTTTAAACTCGATATTGTCAAACGAAAATGGATACTCCGCATGAGTTACCAGGCCGGTCTGTCAAAAAATAGTGGCCAGGTTGCCAAAGAGTCGGTCAACGGTTCAGCGGAGAGGTTAAAAGTGATGGGTAAAAGCGATGCTGAAAAAATCCTGGGAGAACTTGTTACCGACATGGTTAACAAGTTGGATGTGGCCAAGCTGTTTAAACAGATTCAGCCGTAGCCGTCATTACTCTATGAAGGAATAGTGTATGAACGATTTAGATTCGCAAATCGGCAAATACAAAATCACGGCACGTCTTTTCAATTTCATAAACGATCTTCCCCGGGACAAGCAGTACATTCTGTATAAACAGCTGATCAAAGGTAATGTCACCACCGAGCTCTTCAAACTGATCATTGATATGCCGGAGGATGAAAAAAATCAGCTATTGGAGCAACTCGGCGAGATTCCTTATGAAGAAGAGTGGATCAGAACGATAAATTTAGACGAAAATGAATCGTTTATGCGGGAAAATATCAGAAAAGTTTGTATGATGCCGGTAAGATGCAAAGTCGAAGACCATTCCTTTAAAAGTTACATTATCGATATCAGTGCGGTGGGCGCCCTCATTGAAACCAATGCTCATTTCCCAATTGGTCAAAAAATTGAGATGGCTATCAAGCTACCCAATCATCCCAAGGCCCTGGTAGTCAAGGGCCGAGTTGTCAGAAGCGGCACAAGGGGAATTGCCGTTAAATATTATGACCTCAAGCGAATCCACGAAGAACTCATCCGCCTATTTATTAAAACGAATCAATAAGCGCCTTTCTTTCGCCTTTCCTTCTGAAGTCGCCGATCTTTTTTTGTGGATAGGGTGACAATCACTCCGTCTCTTACACCTTTACGACGATCCCGTTTATTTTTGCGCCGATCCGCCTTTTTTTTCTTTTGGAAACTTTGACCTGAGCCTTTTTCGTGGGATGCATCCCTATTGACATATCCTGTACGGCCGATGACAATATCCATGATGGTAACCTCTCGATCAATTGAATAGGGGGTTCAACAAACTTTCAATCTGCCGCTGATTCTTACCTGCCTCGGCGATGATTCCTTGCAGATCCTTTTCGGATAGATCCATGCGGTTCAGTACATCGCTGTAAAACCTGTAGGACAATCCGTCGGCACCGGTACAGACCCCCATCATCATGCAAATAATGTCGGACAGGTAAACCAGTGAAGTTTCAAGATCCTGCCTGGCAGATTCCTCAGAAAGATGGTGGTGTCGAATAATATAAATTAGCTTGTCGCCAAAATTCCATTTTTTACCTACCAAAGCACCCAATTCTTCGTGGTTCATGCCGATTATCTTCTGCTCGGCATCGTTGAAGCTATGGCCCTGGGAATGCACTAATATATTTATTTGTTCAAAAGAAAAGGCGACAAAACGTCCTAAAACCAGTTTACCGATATCTTTTAACAGGGCGGCCGTATAAATAAGATGCTTATTCTTGGAAGCTCCGAACCGGTCGGCTAAAATTCCAGCGATATGGGCTGATGAAACCGCATGGCGCCAGAGTTCTCCTTCGCCGAGACCGTATCCTTCCGCTCCTTTTTTAAAATTAGAGGATACCGTGTTAACTAGGACGAGTCGAACGATATGGTCCAATCCAACTAAAGAGATTGCATCCCTGACAGATTCCACTCTGCGTTTAATACCGAAATAGGCAGAATTGCAGGTTTTAAGCAAATTGGCTGCAAGAGCTGGATCGTTGAGAATAATCTCCGAAATTTCCATCGTGGAACTATCCGGATCCTCTGCCAAGGCCATTATTTGAGTGGCGATGAGTGGCACAGGTTCAAGAAGATCGATCTGTTCAACGATAGTTTTGAGATCGATCATATTTTCACATCCCCTTGGCCAAAGATCTTGATGCAACTGCATCCGCTTCCGATTTCCAGGCGCAGCGTTCTGCTGCTGGTCCCGCCGATATCTTCATGCTGAATTTTTATACCATAAATCGCCAGGCTTGTTTTGAGTGCCTGGCAGTTTTTTTGACCGATGTTAAAGATGCCGGTCTGATCTAAAATATGAGCACCACCGGCTATGACAACTTTCATTCGATCCGGTTGGGCCCCCTGCTCAAATAAGGCTTTAATAAAAAAGGGCACACCGGTATCAGCAAACATGAGCGGAACCTTCTCGGGATCGATCCCGTTGGCTTTGGTGGAATCCGGCAGCATAAAATTTAAAACGCCTCCGATACCGCTGACCGGGTCGTAGACCGCCACTCCGATACCGGAACCAATGGAAAACGCCACCAGTGTTTCCGTCGGATTGCTGCTGACCTTCATTTCAGATAAATTAACCGCGGTCATCATCGAGACCGCCTGGCTCTTCACTTGCTTTTGTTCCACAATTTTATCCCCAATGCGCCCTATAGTATGCTAATTTCTAACCCGGACAAGCCGGAAAATGCCTAAAGTGAGCTAAAGTGCCTAAAATGCCTAAAATTGTAGTGTCGCTTCGCTCCGTCTTTATTATAAACGCCTGGTATTTTGCGCCTGCACAAGCGATAAATCAGTAAGTAAAAATAAGAGCGATAGCGAAGGCTGTTTTTTTTGTTGGGTTAAAATCGATAGAATACCTTAACTTTAGGCATTTTAGTGCATTTTAGGCATTTCTTCAAATACCATGCTTTTTCTAAAAAATATCTTGCCATAAAATGCAAAGAATTCACAACTAAGACTCTAATTAACGTTGCACAGAATATTAACTTCGAATCGATCCAATAATTCTATTGGTAGTGACACGGCGTCCGATCTTGTGGGACAACCGTCGCATCCATCATATAATATCGGGATTAATGGCGACAAACTTAAGCAAAAAACCAAAAAACTCAATGTCTTAACGGGAAATCTCTCTCGTAGAATTACAGGAAGGCTAAAAAGGCAAGCAGTAGAATCTCAATTTTTAGCGAAAAATCAGAAAGCTAAGCCATACAACCACAGTCGGAAGGACGGCGCCCGCCAGCAACAGCCCCGGCGAAAACTGCATACTTGAGACTGTCGCTAAATCATTGTATAGATAAAACCTAATCCGGATAAAAAGGAATAATAAAATGAAAATCGGTGTTATGAATGACCCATCTAAATCCATATACGATCAGACCATTGCTTTTGGAAAAGCCGGGTTCGATTTCCTAGATCTGACCATCGAAGGACCGAAGGCCCGGGATGTTGATACCGAAAAAATGTTATCCATTCTCGAGCGCTACAATCTGACTTTGACCGGTCATACCGACCCCTGCCTGCCCTGGGCCTATCCGATACCGACCATCCGGCAGGCGTGTCTCGATGAGTTGGAGCGTTGCGCTATGATCTTTCGTGCGCTGGGCGCCAAAATCATGAATATCCATCCCTGTTATTTCTGTCCTCCGGCCATGAGGAACACCCTTGTTGAGCTCAATATCAAAGCCTTAAGGCCCATTGTCGAAATGGCGTATTCTTATGGACTCACGGTTGCTTTTGAAAACTATAAGCCCCCTTTTGACCGGGTGTCCACATTTAAAGCACTGCTGACTGAGGCGGCCGGATTAAGCTTACACCTTGATTTCGGACATGCCAATATGGGCCGGGATAATCACGAAGTTTTCTGCCGACAATTGGGACATCATATCACCCATGTCCATTTTTCGGATAACCGCTCGACGGCCGACCACCATATGCCTTTAGGCGTCGGCAATATTGATTGGAAAAACGCGGTCAATTCATTAAAAGCCACGGGCTACAACGGGACCATTACCCTGGAAGTGTTTTGCGATGATTCAGAAATGCTTTTCAAGTATTTGGATCTCAGCCGGAAGTTTGTGCGGAAACTTTGGCAGTAAAAAACCCGGCGCATTGAACGTCTGTCGGATTCGACAGATCAATTAATACGCCGGGTATTTACTGAATTGCACACTATCCTTAATAAATTACATTCCGCCGATTGCAACCTCCACCCGTCGGTTTTGGGCACGGCCCTCGGCGCTGTCGTTACTGGCCACCGGATTGGCTTCGCCGTACCAGTTCACAACGATCTGGTCCCGGCCGACGCCGAGGCTATTGACCAGATAGTCAGCCACACCGTCCGCCCTGCGGTTGGATAAATACAAATTGTATTCCTCGGGGCCGATGCTGTCGGTATAACCTACCAGAAGGGCATAGGCATTGGGGGTTTTCTTCAGAAAGCTCCCCAGAGCGTCCAGGTCAGCACCATACTGTGACTGGACATCGGCTTTGTTAAAATCAAAGTTAATATCGCCGACTTTGATTCCGACAATTCTCGTTTCGGTCATCGTCTCGATGCGCTCGGTGGCCTTGACAATATACAGCGCGCCGGTGATGTAGTTGGGATTATCGACGAATTGTTTAAAGGGGATCACCCGCGAGCAGGCGTTGGCCTTGGCCATATCCGTCAGTCGCTTTTGCGACCTGTTATTGGTGGCATCGCCGATCATATAAAAACAAACGTTGTATTTATCGGCTAAGGCCTGGGTATAATCCTCCGGGTCTTTAATTGCGCCTGCAAAATCGGTTGTCCCGTCCGTGAATATAAAAACCACGGTTTTGCCGGACAGACCCTTGATTTCGGGCTCAATATTACGCAGCGCCTTGGACAGAAACGTCGCTCCCTTGGGCTGGGCCGGCAGACTGTTGACAGCCTGGGTGTATTTACCCTTGTCCAAAGGGCCCATCGGATAAAGGACCTTATAAGGGGCGAAAGTATACAGGCCGGCGTTATATCCAAGATCCGGCAGCAGTGCCAATTTTTCTTTCAGGATCTTTCGGGCAATGTCATATTTTGTTACTTTGGCTCCCTTATCAACATACTCAGCCATCGATGAGGACGTATCGAACAAGATGAGAAAGTTGTCCGCCGTTTTGATAAAATCTTCTTCCACGACCACTCTTTTAATGATGTCCTCTTCAGTGATAATCTCTGCGGCCGGAAGCAACCCCGGCAGGACAAACCCCAGTACCATAAGAAAAACAGCTAATTTAATTTTCATAGCCTTGCCTCCCTTTCCCTTGTTTAAAAAGTTTAATGCTGAAACAGCGTCATTCATTCCCAAACTCCTTTCTGGTGTTGTGGCCTGTCCAAATGATATGCTCATCGCCCAAAGCCACGACGGTTGATATCTTCAGATCTGCTGAAGAAAATATGAACGATTTTAAACTAAACATCACTTTCTTTCTGTCAACTTACCCGGCCAGATTTTATATCATCGATTTATTTTACTTCAGGTGGTCGCTCCTAAAAAATCCCAAAAAACACTGTTTGGAAGTAAGCACCTGTTTGCCTTTTTAGTTTAGAAATGTAAATGGTATTCGCCTTAGATCGAATTCTTCAATCTCCAATATGATAAGCGAATATTAAATGATCGTAAGACATATGTCAGGGTGAATTTTATAGATTGAAGGAAACGATATGTCGAGCAAGAAGAATGTGTGTGTGTGTGTGTGTGTGTGTGTGATTTCCTTATTTTATCTATCCAGGGTTACGCGGATCCTTATCTTAATCTTGG
>JAFDDW010000403.1 GCA_019310665.1 Deltaproteobacteria bacterium | reverse complement strand
GGTAGGTTGGGTAGAGCCCTATCGATGATGTTGGGTTTCGTACCTCTACCCAACCTACGAGAATTAAGCATCTGTCGGGATATGATCTCGATGGGCGAAACCCAACAAATCCAATTAGCCTGGTTTTCGTTCAACCATTTAATAGTTCTTCGGAAATGATTAAAATACTTAGTATACAAACTAAATATCGGGGATAAATATGAATGTCAATTGAAAAATTGACTTCCCAATCAAAATGAAACCAGCCTATCTTATCAAAAGATTTTGCGGTTTGAAAATACTGTATTGATTTACAGCAGGAAATGATTTATTAATATTATTTCATATATAGAAAAGAGAAGGGTAGAATTAATTTACCAACCAGAGGAATCGTAAAATGGAAATTACGCAGAAAGAGGAAAACGGGATTGTCTCCATCGCTATTGAAGGAAGACTGGATGCAGATTCTTCTCCGGAAGCTGAAAAAGTCGTCAAGGAAGCACTTGGGGGGCAGACGACCCGGCTATTATTCAATTTAGGCGCACTGGAGTATCTAAGCAGTGCCGGTCTCAGGGTGCTATTGAGCGCCGCTAAAGAAATGAGACGACGAGAAGGTAAAATCGTTCTTTGCTCCCTGAACGAATTCGTCAAGGAAATTTTTGAGGTCAGCGGTTTCCAATCTTTGATTCCCATCGCCGACTCCGTTGAATCAGGAACCGAAATTCTTTCATAACACCTAAGCCGGAAAATGCCTAAAGTGAGCTAAAGTGCCTAAAATGCCTAAAATGGTGGGGTCGCTTCGCTCCGTCTTATTATAAACTCCGGGAGTCCATCGGATGGAAAACAATAGCACAGCTACCGAATCCATATTACTGGTAGACGACAACCCCACAAATCTGCAGGTGCTTTTTCAGACCCTGGATGGGGTCGGCTGCAAACTGCTGATCGCTAAAAACGGCGAAATGGCAATTTCCATTGCCGGCAAGGCGCTGCCGGACCTGATTCTACTGGATATTATGATGCCCGGTATCGACGGCTACGAGGTTTGCCGTCAATTAAAATCCAATGCGGCTACTTCTGATATCCCTGTGATTTTTCTTTCCGCCCTGGGCGACACCGAAGACAAGGTAAAAGGGCTTCAGCTGGGAGCCGTTGACTATATCACCAAACCCTTTCAACCCGACGAAGTGATTGCGCGGGTAAACACCCACCTGACCATACATCGATTAAAACGGGAAGTGGAGAGCCAGAAAGATCAGCTCGAGCATGAGCTGGAAGTGGTGTCCGCGGTCCAGCGCAAACTCCTGCCGAAACAGCTGCCGGTAATCGACGGATTCAAACTGGCGGTGCACTATGAAACCAGCCGTTACGCCGGCGGGGATTATTATGACATCCTTGAATTACCCGACAACTGCTGGGGTTTTCTCATCGCCGATGCCGAGGGGCACAGCGCACCCGCGGCGGTTCTGATGGCCATGACCTGCGCCCTTTTTCGCTCCTATCCCGGCTCGGCGTCCGATCCCGCCGAAGTATTGCACTACCTCAACGAACACCTTTGCAAGGTGGCCGATCCCAGTTTCATGACGGCCCTTTATGCCTATTACGATGCCAACACCCAAACCATGCGAATGGCCCGGGCCGGCCATCCGCTACCCATGATTTTTCGTCATTCCGATAAAAAAGCTATTGAGCTCCCCTGTCCGGGCGTTTACCCCCTGGGGATAGAACCCTATGAAATAGAGATTCCCGTAACCGAGACCAAACTGGAGCCGGGAGATCGATTCCTTATATACACAGACGGGCTCACCGAACGGTTCGACATGGCGGAAAAAACTTACGGTGAGGAGAGGTTGCTCAGGCTGCTTGCTATCGACAGCGCTGATGATCCCCAGGGAGTAATTGCGGCCATCATGGCAGATGTCGAGCAGTTTGCCGGTGAGCGTCCCGCTGATGATGACCAGGCCCTCCTACTTGGAATTGTGCAAGCTTGATCATTTTACAAGTAGCCGACTGATATCCCAGAGGCTACTTATTTAACAAAACCTGGGAAATCCCAAGCACCAATTACAAAACACTTTAATTCTAATTGGATAGAAGCCCCTGTGATATTACGGGGATGCGGCACCAAATATCCTTGACAGAAAAATCGAAGTCGATTATACGTATCCCCTTCGGCCTGCTCTTTTTTTATTCGTACCTTATATTACGGGCTCCGGTATCGAACCATCTTTCAGGCCGCCAGGGGTTTTTTATGGGAAAGGGTTTGGGGAAAATATTAGAAAAAAATAAAGCGGCGATCGCCAAGAAGTGGTTTAATCTGGCCGCCCAAACCTATGCGCCTGATACCGCCGAGTTCCTTAAGAGTAAAACGGATCCATTTGACAACCCGGTTGGCAACTCGATGCTAACCGGTCTTGACGGCATCCTCGATCAACTCATCCATACCATGGACCCCACGACCCTCAATTCATACCTGGATCCTATCATCAGAATCCGGGCCGTTCAAAACTTTACCCCCTCCCAAGCCACCGCCTTCATTCTCTCTTTAAAAAAAGTCCTTAGAGAATACCTTGCCAAAGACTTACAAGATCACCGCATGGCGGCAGAATTTATAGAATTTGAATCCAAAATCGACCAGCTTTGTTTAATAGCGTTTGATATATATATGCAGTGCCGGGAAAAGGTGTATCAAATCAGTGCCAATGAGACGCGCAACCGGACATTCAGAGCATTTGAAAGAGCCGGTCTGATTGCGGAGTCTCCGGACTAAGGACTGGGCTATCCAGAAACTGATTGCGTTGGGGGCTTTTCCCCAATTAAAATTCTTCGTAATAAAATTTTGGTAAAACGGGTAGAACCCTAATTGAGGCTTCCGTCCGATATTGATGAGGTGAAGTCTCCAAGCGAGGTGCAGGTCAATGAATGCAAGGTACATGTTATCACTCATCGCTGTTATCGTGCTGTTTTTAATTGCCTGGGCCGGCACGGCGATAGGGCTGCAGGTTGTTTTCGGAATCATCATTCCCTATCTGGCATTGCTCACGTTCCTGGTGGGTTTTGTCTACAAAATCGTCGACTGGTCGCGTTCGGCGGTGCCCTTTCGCATCCCCACCACCGGTGGTCAGCAAAAATCGCTTCCCTGGATCAAACATTCCCAGCTGGACTGCCCCTTCACCAAATGGCAGGTGGTTGCGCGCATGGCGCTGGAAATATTGGCCTTCCGCTCCCTGTTCCGCAATACGCGAATGAGGTTGAAGGAAGGCTCACGAATTTCCTACCAGCTCGAAATCTTTTTGTGGGTGGGCGCGCTGGCCTTCCATTACGCTTTTCTGGCGGTCCTCGTCAGGCACCTACGATTTTTTACCGAACCGGTGCCGTTTTTTGTCACATTGGTGGAAAATGTGGACAGTTTTTTCAAGATTGAAGTTTTATACCCGAATTTCTATTTTGGCTTACCGGGGGTATTTTTGTCGGGTCTTGTGCTGTTAGCTGCGGTGACCTACCTGTTTGCCAGGCGGCTGTTTATCCGTCCGGTTCGATACATTTCCCTGGCCAGCGACTATTTCCCGCTGTTTCTGATTTTTGGCATTGCGCTGACCGGGATACTCATGCGCTATTTTATTAAGAT
>JAFDDW010000402.1 GCA_019310665.1 Deltaproteobacteria bacterium | reverse complement strand
TCATCGGTCACCCGCATGTTCGATGAGGAAAAACTCCGGACCGAAACCGAAAAACTGCGAGTGGGAAAATCAACCAGCTTTGTGGTGGCTCAAGCCCAGCGGGATCTGTTGGTCAGCCGGATCGCTGAGGTGCGGGCCCTTGCCAACTACCTCAAGGCCTTGATCGATCTTTACCGGCAGGACGGGTCGCTGCTCGAGCGCCGCGGAATTGTCGCCCCCGGCCGTGAACCGGTCGGGCTATCTAAAAAATAAAAAATGGCCGTATGCCATTGTGATGTTGTTTCCAAATCTCACAATTAATTTCAATTTTTTAGCGTATCCGCAAGAAATTCCGTAAAGCGCTTCCAGGATTTTTTGTCTGCAGTTTCCTGGTAACGGTTCCCACCAAAAACGGTAAAAGCATGTTGGGCCCCACCGTAGGTGATCAGTTCGTGGGCAACGCCGGATGATTCCAGCTCTTGCGCCAAATCAGCGAACTGGTCCAGGGTAATGGCCGTATCCGCTGAACCGTGCATAATTAAAATTTTTCCCCGGGTGTTGGTATAATTTTGTCCTGGCGGTGTCTTGAGGCCACCATGAAAAGTGGCAAAACCTTTAAGGTCTGCCCCGGATCGCGCCAATTCCAGCACGGCCGCGCCACCGAAACAATAACCTACAACGGCCGCATTATCGATCCTGGCTCCTTTGTCCTTGGCCGTATCCAGGGCGCCCTTCATCAGGGCCCTCATTTTCTCTCTGTTTTTATAGAGTTCACCCGTATGCTGGCGCTTGTCTGTCACCTTTGTCGGCCGCACGCCGGCACCGAATAAATCCAAAGCAAAAACAGAATAGCCCAGTTCAGCGAGCATATTGGCTCGCTTTACTTCATAATCTGTCAAACCATCCCAGTCATGAATCAGCAACACGAAAGGTGCCTGGTCAGAGGGGCTAATGTAATACCCCTCATAAGATTGACCCTTGACCTGATATGTAACCGCAGTGCCTTGTGCACCAATTGCAACAGTAAAAACGTTTAAGAGTAAAAATATTGATATAAAGTATCGCATAATAAAGCACTCCTTATCTATTTTTTTTAATAATCGTTCTGATCAGTGATTATAGTGCTCCCTTTACTCACAGTCACACCAGGGAGCACGAATTTCAGGTAACTTGGCTCATTAACGTTTAAAGGTAATACACCATGAACATCAAGTCGAGCTATCATAGCCAGAAGGCCAACAGAAATGTGTTTATCAAAAAGACCGGTAAGGGGCGCAGGGCATCAGAGCCGTGAATGTTGGATTCCGCGTGCCAATACTAAGTGGTGATGAACTACCCCGCTGCAAGCAACCGGGTATCAATCGGAATATCTATAATCGCCCCAAGGGGCGGGGAATTAAACTCTTGTCCGCCTCCAGAGGATTAAAAGTTAAAAACTTTCGCATCAGCAGCCATATCAATCAAGTGGGGACCGCCGTCAAGTTGCATGTTCGAAAAAAAATTAGCTTCATCTAGGGAGCGGTTATTTGCACATGGTGTGCAAACACCAATCTGAATCTCATTCTCTACGATATATGGCAAATAGTCTTGCGGACAATCGCCGGTCTTTGTTTTGGTCGTCAAAACACATCCTTTAACTGCCCACATTACCCCGCCGTCAATAAAAAATAAATCCACATGATGGCCTTTCGAATGGGCAATTTTTGCAAACTGGAAACATCTTGTCGCAGCCTCATTATCATCACTACTCAAAACAAATAAAAAATTAGCCATAATTTTCTACCTCCATTCGTGTTTTTATAGAAAAATCCTTGCCACCAAGATTGCATCAATTTTCGTCTTTTCCTTTTTTAAGACAGTAGCGAAAATCGCAGTGGGTTGCCCCCTCCATGATGGTTTGGGTTCTTTTTAGTGAAACATCCGGATTAAATCCTTCGATCAAAGCATAATCGCGGGCACAGGACAACGCCGAACCAAGCTCGCGAATTCCCAGTTTCTCATAAAGCTCGGCATAACGGCAACGGGTGACGTTAAACGAAAAGACGTCCTCGGTCTGTTCGATCACATCGATTTCAAGCGCATCGTCCATGGTCCAAAATTTCAGTGACTCTGCAAACTGTTGAAAGGTGACGCCGCCCATAAATCCGGCAAGTTCAGCGCCTTGCTTTTTGGCAATCTTCACAATTGTCTCACGCATCACCTCCAACACTCTTTCCCGTCCAAAGGCTTCCCCCATTGCATCAAGCATCGGTGCCAGTATACGGGCTTCAACTTCACGTCTGGTTAAAACGCCGATTTTGGCATTGAGATTGTCCTCGACCACCTGATTCTTTGTGGCCGGATGATCTATGTTATGCTTTTCGTCCGTCATGGGGATTGTCCTTTCTTTACAGAGAGATGGTCCGAACTTTACAGGAGCCGCTGGTTGCTTTCAAGATATTTTTAGACTCTGAACTCGATTTTATATCACATATTTTATAGATGCTATAGGAATTAGGTGACTCAATTGTTAGCTGTCTTGGCACTTTACAACTGGCCATCAAATGTTTTATAAGAAAATAAGTGAGAGACTTTCTTCAATTGGGCCGTGGCCAGGCAAAAAGGCACACAATTGCGGTGAACGGTTCCATATTATGCATCTGGGAGGAGATCTAAAATGAGCGAATTCGGAGAAAAATTAATTAATTTGAGAACTGAACGCGGACTGAGCGTGAAGGAAGCTTGCCAGAGAGTCGGTATCCCTCAATCCAGATTAAGTGAACTGGAAAGAGGCGTACGGATACCCACACCCGGTCAAATTGAACGACTTGGAAATTTTTATGAAAACGGAGCCGATGAACTTGGTGAATTGGCTAAATTATTTGAAAAAAATCTGGATAGTTAACCCTTATATGAAACTCATCGCGACAACAATTTTAAGTTGCCTTCTCGTTGCCCTTGGCCTGACAGCTGCCGGAGCCGATCAGCAGTCCAGGAAAACTGCTGTCGGCGCAGTTACCGGGTGGCAAAAGCTCGCCGATGGACTTGAACTGGGTATTTTTGATTCTCCGCAGCCCGCTGAAATTGGAGATTCAAAGATTCGGATCTTAAGGATTGATCCCGGTCGCTATGAATTAAAATTGCTCAACGCCTCTGTCTCTAAAAAAGGCCGTTCTTTGTCCGCCAAGCAATGGTGCCGTCAAAATGGACTGGTAGCCGCCATAAATGCCAGTATGTTCCAGGAAGATTTTAAAACCAGCGTATCGTTGATGCGAACAAGGACCCACGTCAACAACCCGAGATTTCGCAAAAAAGATATGACCATACTGGCCTTTGACAGACTCGGCACCGGAGTTCCTGAGGTAAAAATCATTGACCGCCAGTGCGAAGATTTCAAAATCTGGAAATATAAATATGGAACCCTGATCCAGAGCATTCGCATGATTTCCTGCAAGGGGAAAAACGTGTGGCGTCAACAACCCCAAAAATGGAGTACCGTGGCCATTGGAATAGATAAGACAGACAGGGTGCTGTTTATCCATGTCGGTTCGCCATACAGCACCCATGACCTGATCAACATCCTCAAAGAGCTTCCGCTAGATATTGCCCGGGCGATGTATACGGAAGGCGGACCCCAGGCCCAGCTTTAT
>JAFDDW010000401.1 GCA_019310665.1 Deltaproteobacteria bacterium | reverse complement strand
CAGGGCGCCCATGCTCAAACGGGTTTCCCGGCTCAAATCCCGCATGCTCATGGCCTGAAAGCCCTTTTTATTGCTGATTTTCAAGGTTGCGCTAAAAATCAGCTCCAGATTTTTTACCACTGTATGTTCTTTTTTAACCCGGATGGAATGGCGATTCGCTAAAAAAACCTCCCGGCAAATATCCTGTTTGGAAAGGTTTACCTGATTTTGAAATTCAGCGTAGGTCATGGCTCTACTCTTACGTTGTGGAAAGATTGCGACCAATCAAGCAGTTGATAGTTGTTGAGAATAATCCATGTTAGAGGTTAGAGGGTTGAGGAGCGCTTCGCTTTAGGTTGGAGGCAAATTGCACAGATATAAATTCTCTGTTACCGTACTCGTTTACCCTCGTATTCTTTTAATATCCTCTTCGCCACCGAAATCTTGTGGACCTCATCGGCACCGTCATAAATGCGGGCCGCCCGTTCGTGCCGATAATAAAAGGCCAGAATGGTATCATCGGTCATGCCGAGCCCGCCGTGGACCTGCAGCGATCGATCGATTACTTTCTGCATCACATTGGCCACGACAAATTTTATCAGCGAGATCTCTTTGCGGGCCTCTTTTTTCCCAACATTCTCAATCATCCAGGCCGCGTGGAGCACCATCAGACGGGCGCCCTGGATGTCGGCCGCACATTCGGCAATCCATGATTGGATTATTTGCTTGGCAGCCAGCTTTCGGTCCGGAGCAATGATTCTATCCCGGGCCCGGGCGACCATCAGATCAAAGGCCCGGTTGCAGATGCCGATCCAGCGCATACAGTGGTGTATACGACCGGGACCGAGTCGTTCCTGGGCAATCACAAACCCGTGACCTTCGGGGCCCAACAGGTTTGATTGGGGCACCCGGCAATTCTGATATAAAATTTCAGCATGGCTGAAATAGTCCTCGCCGGCGTGGCCCATGACTGGAATATTGCGCACCAGATTAAAACCGGGGGTGTCCGTGGGTACAATAATCATACTCGCCTGAAGATAACGTCCGGCCTCGGGATTGGTGACGACCATAACAATCGCAAATTCGGCCCCGTCGGCGGATGAAGTATACCATTTCTGACCGTTGATGACATAGTCATCGCCGTCCTTTACCGCAGTTGTGTCCATCATCACCGGATTGGAGCCGGGCAGCTCAACTTCAGTCATCGAAAAACAGCTGCGGATTTTACCGTCCACCAGAGGCCCCAGATATTTTGCCTTTTGTTCGTCACTGCCGAATTGATGCAAAATTTCGATATTGCCGGCATCCGGCGCCTGGCAGCCGAAGATATAGTGACCCAGTGGGCTGCGGCCCAAAGATTCGGAAACCAGGGCGTGTTCCAACAGGTCTAGTTCCATCCCGCCGTACTCTCTGGGGTGGTTCGGCGCCCAGAGTTCCATTTGTTTGACCATTTTGCGTTTTTCTTCAAAAACCGGAAGCAGGTTGGTGCTGGGTTTGGTCAAAAACTCGGGTTCCAGCGGGATAAGTTCTTTTTCCACAAACTCATCGATCATTCCCAGGATGGTTTGCATTTTTTCAGATACGCTAAAGTCCATATTTCCTCCTAATTACATCATGCTGAATATGCCCTACAGGCTTGTTTTAAGAAATGAACGTCCAACATCGAACATCGAACGTCCAACGTCGAATTAAAAACGAATATCCAATACCAAACATTCAACGGCTATTTCTGTTTCTTCATCTTTTCCCATTCAACATTCGATGTTGGACGTTCGATGTTCGATGTTCATCTTTTCAGTGTTCGACCTGCCCGCAATGCCTTGAAACCGATGTGAGAACAATTTTACCATTTGATTTTAATATCCATGTTTACACCAGCCCATCGCACTATGCATGGCAGGCGGGTGTTCATTTTACCGGTAAGTCAACAACCTCTCGTCTCCCTCTAACTCCAAATGGCTTACCTCATTAAATCCCGCCAGCATTATTCCTTTGCTGTTATATTTGATGCGTGTAATCGAAGCATTCATCAGCTGCCATGAAATCTCGAGGGCCATTTTGTCGGACAAACCAAGAGCCGCTTTGACCGTCACCGAAATCGGCCCGCCCGATGTAAATACCGCCAATCGCTTTTGGGCTCCGTGACGGGTCGCTAATTTTTCAATGCCCGAATTAACGCGCCGGACAAAGTCATCCCATCGCGGGATGCCTGAGGCCCTATATTCACCCTTGGTCCAGCGAACCATCACCTGAGAGAAAACCATTTGAAAGGCTTTTTGGTCTCCGGGCAGTTTGTCCAATTCTTTGGTTAGTGAAGGTTTCTCCTCGATCAATTCAGGGATCAGTGCCTGCCAGACTGCAAAAGAATCGTATTCGTTAAAAGCATCGGAGATTTCAGGCCGGGGAACAGGAAGTTTATTTTGGCGGTAATGATTAATAAATTCCCGGGCCGTTTTCTGCTGACGCTCCATCTCGCCATAATAAACAGCATCGAATACTTTACCTGCATCTGCGAGATAACGGGCCAATACCTGGGCCTGTCTGACACCGATCGGAGATAGGCGGTCATAGTTTTCTTCGCCAAAAGAGGCCTGGCCGTGTCTGAAAAAATAGATTTCACTCATAGCAATGTGTCCCGCAGAAATGCCTGATACCGTCATACCTCCCCGATGCGGTGGAGTCAAGAAAAAAGAGCGAACGTTCGTTTTTTTATTGACACTTTTTTTGGCGCTCTGTAAGGTTAGAGCGTTTGTCAGAATAACGTTCCGATAGCGGTGGTCTATTGGGTCTTCTCCGGTTTGTCGATAACCTCCAATATGGCCTGATCAAAACGCTCTAATAACATAGCGGTTGTCATAAACTACCATAATTTTCAATCGCTACACAGATGCATCTTTGTTTGTTAGAAACTCGGTTCAAACGGAACATATTTATGACAACCGGTATAACCCTATGAAAATATTGGTCTGCGTTAAACAAGTCCCCGAAGCGGACAGCCCGATAAAGATCGACGACAACAGCGGGTGGATCCAGGCGGATACCATAACCGAATTCAAAATGAATCGACTGGATGAATTCGCGGTTGAAGAGGCTTTGTTGATAAAGGGATCAATAGCAGGCACCCGCATCGATGTTATCACGGTCGGACCGGATCGCTGTGATGAAGTCGTCAGGCGGGCAATCGGCATGGGTGCTGATTCCGGCGCTTTCATCCAGATGACATCCGACGGCTACCAGAGCCCCTTCCAGGTAGCCTCATGGATAGCAGAGTTTGCACACAAGAAAAAGTATGATTTGTTCCTTACCGGCACTGTGTCCGAAGACGATATGCAGGGACAAGTCGGTCCAATGCTGGCGGCCAGGCTGGGCTTACCCTGGGCGACATCCGTGATCTTTGAAAAGATTGCACCGGATAAGAAATCCATTTACGTCGAACGTGAAATCGAAGGCGGCAACCGGGACACCTTGGAACTGAAGCTGCCGGCGGTCATAACCATACAGTCGGGCATCAACACCCCGCGCTGGCCATCGCTTTCAAATCTTCTGAGGGCCCATTCACAGAAACTGGAAAAGATTTCTATCAACGACCTCACAAAACTCCCGGAGATGGAAGTTCTGGCGGAGGTGGTGTATCC
>JAFDDW010000400.1 GCA_019310665.1 Deltaproteobacteria bacterium | reverse complement strand
TTATTGAATCCCTTCTGAGCAGCCCGATTGAAACTCGCTGCGTCGAAGGCGGGGATTTCAAGTTGCCGCCGTCATCACTGACAGTCACGGTCAACGAGGGCTGGCGAGGGGAGCTGTCGCACTGTTTGCTGACCGATGCCGATGGGAAAATCCTGCGCTATAAAATCAAAGACCCGTCATTTCACAATTGGAACGGATTGGCCATGGCCCTGAGGGATACGGGGATCTCCGATTTCCCGCTCAACAACAAGAGCTACAATCTGTCATACTGCGGGTTTGACCTTTAAAATGAATGTCGAATGTCGAAGTACAGATATAGTTGATTAGTTGATTGGTTAAGTGGTTGTAAATATGGATTTACCCCAAATTTTCAAAATAATTAGACATTTCATGTTTTAAAAGAGAGGACAATAAGGACACAGATTAACACGGATTAAAAAGAAAGTTTGTTTCGCCTTCGGCGAGAAAGAATACATAGCAAGTAGGCACCTTTGTATATCTGGCAGGGATTCCGCCGCCAGGGGGTTTGTACTAATCTGCGTTTATCTGTGCAAATCTGTGTCCAAAAAAGTTATCAGTAACCGTAACATTCTGAAATTATGACTATAATTTACCTAATCAACCATTCAACCAGTAAACTATTCAACCAGGTCTGAAGTGAACCAAAATGCTGAATACGCTGAAAAACAGATTTGAACAGGGCTGCCGAACCAGCGCTTACCCCAAAACCACTATCGAGTTGCCGGCGCGCTATCGCGGGCGGCCGCAGGTCCATGCCGAGGCATCCTCCGAATTGGCAGCCGAATGCGCGGCCGCCTGTCCCCAGCAAGCCATCGATGCCGAGCGCAGATTAATCGATCTGGGGCGTTGTGTGTTCTGCGGCACCTGTGAGCGCCTGTCTGAAGGACGGTTCGTCTCTTTCAGCCGCGATTTTGAGCTTGCGGTGGCCGAAAAAAACCATCTTCTGACCGGGGGCGAACTTCCATCCCTGGCCCAACATGCTAAAAAGCATTTCAAAAAACTGTTCGGCCGCTCCCTGCAGCTGCGCCAGGTATCGGCCGCCGGCTGCAATGCCTGTGAGGCCGATTTGAACGTGCTGGCCACACCGTTTTTCGATCTGGCCCGCTTTGGCATCAACTTTGTGGCATCGCCGCGCCATGCCGACGGGATCGTCGTGACCGGCCCCGTTTCCAGGAATATGAAAACAGCCCTGCTGCAGACCTATGAGGCAACACCAACCCCCAAGGTTGTGATTGCCGTGGGCAGCTGCGCGCTGTCCGGCGGACCGTTCCGTGGCAGCCCCGAGATCACCGAGGGCCTGGATCGTCTGCTGCCGGTCGATCTGTATATCCCCGGCTGTCCGCCGCACCCCCTCACCAATCTGCATGCCCTGCTGACTTACTTCAAATAACGAGTAATAATAAGGTGTCAGGTTTCAGCACAGCCGCTGGCCTGAAAAGAGGTCAGTTTAATCGAAAAAGAAACTAATGAACACCCGCCTGCCATGCCATAGTACGATGGGTTCGTATAAACATGGACATGTAAACCAAATGGTTAAGTTGACCCAACACCGGTTTCAAGGCATTGCGGGCAGGTCGAACATCGAAACCGCCTCAGGCGGATCCAACATCGAAAAAGGTATTCTGCTCGTCGTTAGCTTCTGTGTCGAACGGTCAATTTAATAAAAGACTGAACAAAGCGAATTTACCTCTCGAAACTTGATTACATCATTGATGCGGATCCGGGTTAGGATTATAAAACTGCGGTTTGATGGAGCAAATCCTGGAATGGCAGAAAGAAAAGCGTTGTCTTGCTTATTTTAAGGGTTTTTCGTAAATCGAGGTTAATAATAAAGGCGTGCTCCGGCTTGTACATGTCAATGAAACTGCGTAAAGATTTTGGCACTTTATCCTGCTTGAGATGCTTATATTTAACCTCCACCGGAATAAGGCTTTTGCCGTCCTCGATCACAAAATCCACCTCGGCCTTATCCTTTGTTCGCCAGTAGTGTAACTTCGCAGCTTTAAATCCTAGTTTTTCTCTTAAAAGCAGAAATACAAAATTTTCAAAAACAAATCCCTTTTCCAGGGGGCTTTCAAGGTGCCCGAAAAGCCCCAGGGAAAAATTCCGGAAACCCAAATCCCCAAAATATGGCACAGGTGATTTACTGATTTCTTTTCTTACATTGCGTGCATAAGGTGTGATCAGTTCAACCAAAAATATCTTTTGTGCGTACCACAGGTATTTTTTAACGGTTGTAAAAGACACATTCAGGGTCGATGCCAGTTCAGAGTAGTTCATCAACTGCCCGACCTGGCCAGCAAGTATCTTGATAAGGGCACTGAAGACATCCGGTTTGTCCAGTTTCAAAAGATAGGCAATATCCTTTTCCAGAATGCTACGGTAGATTTCATCGATAAGGCGAAGTTTTTCACGCTGTTCGGCCGCCATGATGATTCTGGGATAGCCGCCGAACTGCATGTATTCGGATAGCAGCTGAGGCACCCTGCCACCTTCTATTGCAAGGAAATCAGCAAGATTTGCTTCATAGCGGTAGTCGGTCCGGTGGTTGACAAATTCCTCGAAGGTTACGGTGGATAGCTCAAACAGTCGTTTGCGGCCGATCAGGGATTCTTGGATCTTTTGTTTCAGCTCCAGGCTACCGGAACCTGATACGATAAATTTATAAGGCAGGTGGAGATCAAAAAGGCCTTTTAAAAACAGGCCCGCATCATCTTTGCGCTGAATTTCATCAACAAAAACAAAACCACGCTTACGGCCCATTTCCAGCTCGATCTTGTTCAAAAGACCTGCCTGAGATTCAAAATGAGGTTTGTCCCACTCGATATCGAGATTCAAAAAAAGTGTCCGCTCACCACGATTGTCCAGATGTGCCTTGAGCAACTCCATCAAGGTCGTTTTGCCGGCCTGCCTTGGCCCGATGATCAGGCTGATCTCTTTTTGCGGAAGATGAGCAACCAGTTCTGGAAACAACTTTCGTTTAATCATACTTTAATAATAACCCGATTATCTATAAAGTCAATATGAATTAAACTATTATCCCTGGCATCCGCCGCAAACTATATTTGTGAAATTTGAATCAACTTTTTGAAACCTGAAAAAATGCGCAGCATAAAATAATTAATCCGCCGGACCTTCGATTTAACAACTTACTTCAGTTTTCAAAGAACAATTTGCAACCCTAAATGTGCTATTTTTCAGGGCGGAGTAATTATGGTTGAATCACAATGGCCGGATACAGCCCTTGCAGTTCGCCTTCGGGATAGGGCTGAATTGTATTAAAAGAGATGTTCTGATTCTTTTGGGCGTGTCCCCTGTTTTTTTTGCCGTCAAAGAAAGCCCCGTTTGCTTCCAGAATATGGTGAATGCGATCGCGAAAGGCGGTGACAAAACCGGCGCCGCTGCCTTCAAAAGACATATTGCCTTTTATCAGGCCATCATCGATCCTGGAAAAGTCTTTAAGGGCCATGCTGTTGACTTCAAGCTCTTGCGGGTTCGTAATCATACCCCAGACCAGGTGACCGGGCGGTATGGTCAATGGTTTTTTAATATAGATGATGGTATGGGGCATAACGATGCTCTCTTTGCCTATGGT
>JAFDDW010000399.1 GCA_019310665.1 Deltaproteobacteria bacterium | reverse complement strand
GCCGACCTCGGCCAGCAGCGTTTCGAGGACATCCTGCTGTTTCATTTTTTCAATGTCTTCTTCCGTGATTTCCTCAACTTCCCCCAGTGACAGTATCAACTGAAAAAAGAGCTTGATTTTGCTCCACAATCCCAGGGCGCGCCAGGTTCTTGAAAGGGTGGTGCGAATGTCGCGGTCGGCCAGATGAATTTCAGCGCCCACCTCCTCCGCGGTTTCAACGGCCGCAATCATCTCTTGACCGGGTTTGATATCCAGCTTTTTGGCAATCCTTTTCTGAAAAGATGCCAGCATAAGATTCGAAAGAAGGAGAAATGTTTTTTTCTCTTTGATGATTTTGACGATGTCCGTCTCCTGCCACCGTTCCTTCTGGCGGATGGATTGATATCTGGATTGGCACAGCTCAACACATACCGTATCGGGCTGCTCTTCCTGAATTACCTGTCGGACCTGTTGCGCACTTTCCCTGGAGACATGGGCGGTTCCTACCAGAATTACCTGTTTGTCATCATAATCGAGCCGGTGCACTGTCTGGGAGTTGTCGGTGGGGGTCATGAATTATCTTTTTCCTTTATTTTTTAATGTGTTAAATATATTACATAGCGTATGGTAAGGCAAGGTGAAATGCAGTAGCAGTGGAGGTTTTTAGTGCGCATATATGATGACATTTATTCCTGGGAAGGTTGGGGGAGAACGTTGCGCCTGGCCAGCGGCAAATGCCGCCTGCGGATTTTTGATCTTAAAGACAGAAACAGAGCCGGTTTGGCGCATTTAAGGCCGATCATCGTTATTGCTTCGGATGTTTCCGATAGCCGGATGTCGGTGCGAAGCTGTTGTGGCCATATTGCCACCCGTGTCGCTATCGAATTCAATATCAGGCCGCATCGGATGATGTTTATCGAGTATTATCCACAGACTCAATACGGCGAGAAGGGGGAACATATCATTGAAGAAAAATATGATGTGGTGGACTTTAACTGGGTTCAGGATAAAGCCATTGAACCCAAGTGGCGGACCCTCAAGCCCCCGCTGTTGGACGTAATCAAGGCTCTGGTTGAATAGATACACTAAAAGAAGATTAGAAGGTAAGAAGGCTAAATGATAGAAGATTAGAAGTTAAGAAGGTGAGAAGATAAGAATTTGAGGGATCAGACACTTTCTCACTATCTCAGTCTCCCACATTCTTACCTTCCTATTTTCTGCTCTTCTTATCTTCTATCTTTCACACCTTCTGATCTTTTTGTACATAAACCAATCAACTAAATTAATGCATCGGAAAAACGGCAAAGATAACCGCACTCCAGATTGAATGGGAAATGATTACCGGTGCCAGATTTTTTAGGCGCCAGTACATAGCCCCCCAGAATGCTCCCGCCACAGCAGCCGCTCCGACAAGCATGAAATTAAACGACCAGATGTGAACCGCCGCGTAAAGAGTGGTGGCCAGCAGCCAGCCCTGCCATTGACCGAAACGTGTCATCAGGTTTTTTTGCAGATATCCTCGCCAGTACAACTCTTCACTGGGACCGGTCACAAAAAATAGCAACAGGGCGATCACCCACATCGGGGTACCGGCTCCCTTATCGTAAATACCGCCGATCTGTCCGCCGGAAAATGGTAATATGACCGAGGAAACAGCCTTTCCCGTCCAAAAGATGAAATAAAGGACGGCGGCCGATACCAGGCCAAGGGCGGCGGCCCTGGCGTCGAATCGGATGGGCTCTTTTCGACGGGGCTGCAACAGAAGTGACAATATGGCTAACGTAGCTGCTGAAAATGAAATTTTTATCCAGAAGCTGGACCAGGTAAGATAAAAGGTAACAAACCAGAAAACCGCAGCCAGTAAAACCGTTCCTATTAACGGAAGCGGCCTGAATTCATTGCGATTCAAAGCACACCCTCCAGAACCAGGGAGATGACCAATAGCGCACCGAAGGCTGTGTCGAGTTGGGCCGTGCGGGCATCGGCATCCGCCGGTACGCATTCTTTCATTTGACGCAACAGGCGCACGGCCAGAGGGAGTGAAGCCAGTACGATCAGGGACCATAGATAAAGCGGCCCGAAAATAGCCATGAAGATAATACCCAGGTACGCTATCACCACAAGGGTTGCGTACAACAGGATGCCCCCGTGACGACCGAGTACAATGGCCAGAGTCAAAATGCCTTTAGCGCGGTCATGGTCGATATCACGGATATTATTGGCAAGCAAGACCAGCGCAACCAGAACGCCGAAGGGCAGTGAAATCCATAAGGCATTCATGCTGAATTCCTGGCGCTGCACGAAAAAAGAGCCCGCCACCATCAAGGGCCCCCACATAAAGAAAACTGAAATTTCCCCCAGAGCGCTGTATTTGTATTTAAACGGCGGTGCGGTGTAGGTCAAACTGGCAAATGCGCCGATGATTCCAATCCACAAAAGCGCCCAGCCCCGGGTGGCCGCCAGATAAATTCCGATGGCTGATGACAGACTGTAAAGAATGTAGGCGGCAGCCCGCACATGCCCGGCTGCCAGTTTTCCTTCCACCAATGGATGGGGCCGGTACTGGGCGGTGGAGACTTGCTGGGTATCGACGCCGCTTTTCACATCGTAGTAATCATTGATCAGGTTGGTGGCGGCATGCAGAAGTACCGTACCGACCAGGGTCGCCAGATACAACCATCCGGAAAAATTTCCATAAATAGCGGCCAGGGCAGCACCGACGCTCACCGAAATTGCGGTCATACTAAAGGACCACGGCCGGCTGGCCAGAAACCAATTTCGATAGATGTTCATATAAAATTCCTTGGGAGGGGCTTTTAAACAAATGGGAACATAAATTTTGATGTCGGACATGTCAAGCTAAAAGGCGCCAAGGGGATTTCGGATTTCGGAGTGCGGATTTGGGATTTTCTCGATTGGGGATATCGGATTTGGGATTTGGGATTTGGGATTTCAGATTTTAGCACCGCGCCAGGCCTGAAAAGCGGCCAGTCTAATCGAAAATGAAACTCTGAAAAAGCGAATATCGAATATCGAATAATGAATGTCGAATGTCGAAGTAATGAATTCTGTCTATTTTAAAAAAAACTGAGCAAAGCGATTCCACCCTTCGACATTCTGCGGTTCGATATTCGACATTCTGCGGTTCGCTGTTCCAACTATGTGTAGTTTCAGAGGGTATAGGGCACAAGGCCCACGGCGTAAGGCGCAAGGTTTTAAAATAAGCCATTCTTCCTTTTTTAAATCCGCAATCCGAAATCTAAAATCCGAAATCCCAATTGAATGGCTATTGCGAATCCGTTGTTGCTTCGCCGGCAGATCCCTCTTCAGCAGCTGTCTGCCTGGCCTCCTCTGCCTTTTCAGCTGCTGATTTGGCCTCGTCGAAGGATTGTTCGGTTTCTTTTTTCAGTCGCTCAATTTTTTTTCGGAACTGCTTTCTTTTTCGTTTAGTGGAGCTAAGCCGTTTGATGTATTCTTTGTTATAATTGTATTCTTTTTCGGCCTGTTCTTTTGCTTTTCTTGCCTGCTCCTCATCTTGCTTCGCCTTTAATCCGGCTTCCTGTTTCCGGTCAAGTTGTTCCTGCCTTTCAAATTCCCGGCGTATTTTCTCTTTTCTGCGCTCAATAGCCGCTAATTCCTCC
>JAFDDW010000398.1 GCA_019310665.1 Deltaproteobacteria bacterium | reverse complement strand
CGAGGCGGTCGCCATGGTGGTTAAAAGATAGTTGATTGAGTTAATTGAGTTGATTGAGTTGATGCAGATGCTCGGATAGTCAAATAGGTTGAAATCCTTTAACCTAATCAACTATTTAACTTATCAACTATTCAACTAATCCTGGTTGTGGGTTACGCGTTGCGGGGTGCGGGATGCGGGTTTGTTCCAATCGTCCTCGTCGTCGTTCTCGTCCTCGTAATCGAAATAGCTGAACATGTACGCAAAATAAGATGGGGTGTCGAGGACGAGGACAAGGACGAGGACGAATTCCCTGCGAGTTGCGCGGAGAAGGATTTAGAATTCAGCCAGTGGCAGATGGTCGTGGGAGCGGCTTCCAGCCGCGATTGAAGTCAGTTGTTGTCATACTGTTTTTCGCGGCTGGAAGCCGCTCCCACTCGACAATTCTGACCCAAAATTATTATAACTTAACCAATAACTAATAACTTCAATCAAGGAGGAGATGGTGATGGCTATAAAGACTTTCGGAGTAATCGGTGCCGGCCAGATGGGAAACGGAATCACTCAGGTAGCCGCCATGAGTGGTCTCAATGTAATCATGAGCGATATCAAAGAAGAATTTGTTGAGCGCGGTCTGGCCACAATCACGAAAATTTTGTCGCGTAATGTGGATAAAGGCAAAATGACCGATGAAGAAAAGGCCGCGGTGTTGGGCAGGATTAAGACCAGTGTCAGTCTGAAAGACATGTCGTCGGCCGATTTTGTCGTTGAGGCCGCCGTTGAGAATGAAGCCCTGAAATTTCAAATTTTTAAAGATCTGGATGAAATCTGTGAACCCGGGGTGATTTTGGCAACCAACACATCATCCATACCCATCGGACGAATTGCCGCCCAGACCCGGCGACCTGAAAAAGTCATTGGCATGCATTTTATGAATCCGGTGCCGGTGATGAGACTGGTTGAGATAATACCGGGCATCGCCACGTCGGAGGAGACGCTGAAAATCACATGGCAACTGGCAGAAAAGTTTGGCAAGACACCAGCCCAAGCCAATGACTATCCGGGTTTTATTGCCAACCGCATCCTGCTGCCGATGATCAATGAGGCCGTTTACTGCCTTTATCACAATGTGGGAACCCGGGAAGATATCGATACCGTCATGAAACTCGGTATGAATCACCCCATGGGCCCGTTGACCCTTGCCGATCTAATTGGTCTCGACACCTGCCTGGCCGTTATGGAAACCCTCTACGACGGTTTTAAGGATTCAAAGTATCGTCCCTGCCCGCTGCTGCGCAAGTATGTGGAGGCCGGCTGGCTGGGGAGAAAGACAGGGAAGGGGTTCTATGAGTATAAATAACCGTGTTGCGGGTTGCGCGGTTCGCGTTGCGCGTTGCGGGGTGCGCGTTGCGGGGTGAATGTCGGACAGTCAGACCCGCAACCCGTAACTCGTAACTCGCAACCGCCACCTAACATTCTTTTAATAACTCAAAATACTCTTGCTTTACAGAGTGATACCAAAATCAGCATAGTAGGGGGCATTATGCCAAGAAAAAAAAAGGCTCCACCGGTACCGGTGGGGAAAAAAATCAAAAAGGCCAGAACAGCAAAAAAATTCTCCCTGGATCACGTCGCCAATGAAACCGGATTTTCCATCGAGTATTTAAAGGAAGTCGAAGCCGGCAAAGCCATCCCACCGGTGGGCGCCCTGCTGCAGATAGCCAGGGCGCTGGAAATTGACTCCGGATCTTTGCTCAAGGAACCGGAATCAAAGTTGCAAAGCCGGATTAAAGCCCAAACCAAGCGAACGGAAGACTATGCCTACGCGACGTTAACCCCGGGAGCGGAAAACAAGCATCTGAAGGCCTTCCTGGTCTCCGTTGAAGCGCAGCAGACGCATAAAGGTGTCGACTATCACCACGAAGGCGAAGAATTTGTTTACGTATTGAAGGGTAAAATCGAGGTAACGGTCGGCGAACATGTCAACAAGCTCAAAGGGGGAGAATCCCTGCATTTTAACTCGGGGATTCGTCACAAATTAAAAAGCGTCAGCGATGAAACCGCCGAGTTGATAGTTGTGATTTATACGCCCTAGATGCAAATGCCTAAAGTGCACTTTAGGCATTTTAGGCATTCATCATTTTAAGTTAGCTCTCTCTAAACATTTAGGCGATTCTAACTTATGCATTGAACCGGAGGCATACCATGTCTTTCAAACTTACCGAAGAACAGCTGATGATTCAATCCATGGTCAGAGATCTGGCCAGATCCGAGTTCGCCCCCAAGGCCATGGAACGCGATAAAACCAAGGAATTCCCGGCCGATAATCTGAAGAAGTTGGGAGAACTCGGCCTCATGGGAATGATGATCCCGCCCGAATACGGCGGCTCGGGCGCCGACACCGTCAGTTATGTGCTGGCGCTGGCCGAAGTGGCCTATGCCTGCGCTTCGACAGCAGTGGTAATGTCAGTCCACAATTCAATTGTCTGTGAAAGTATCTTAAGGTACGGAACGGATGATCAGAAAGAAAAATATCTGAAGCAGATGGCTACCGGTGAAATGATCGGAGCCTTTGCGTTGACGGAGCCCAATGCCGGCTCTGATCCGTCCAGACAGACCACCAAAGCGGTTTTAGAAGGTGACAGCTATGTCTTAAACGGCACCAAAAGATTTACGACCACCGGCAAAAACGCCGGCATTATTATCGTCACCGCCAAAACGGATGAAGAAGCGCGTCACAAGGGAATCAGCGCTTTTTTAATTAAACAGGGGACACCGGGTTTAAAAGCGGGGCCCCTGGAAGATAAAATGGGATTGCGGGCCTCGGATACAGTCGATCTTATAATAGAGGATTGCAGGATACCGGCTGCCAATCGATTGGGAAATGAAGGCGACGGGTTTCTGATCGCCATGACGGGTCTTGATGGTGGTCGAATCGGAATTGCCGCCCAATCCGTGGGAGTGGCCAAGGCGGCGTTTGATGCCGCCGTGCAGTATTCCCGGGAACGAGAACAGTTCGGTCAAAGTATATCCAAATTTCAAGGACTGCGCTGGATGATCGCAGATATGGCCACCGAAATTGAAGCCGCCCGACTGATGATGTTGTCGGCTGCCGAAATGAAGGATAATGGAGAAAACTACACCCTGCAGGCCTCTATGGCCAAGCTGTATGCCTCTGAAATGGTCAACCGCATCACGCCCAAAGCCATCCAGATTCACGGCGGATACGGTTTTACCAAGGAATACCCGGTCGAGCGCTATTACCGGGATGCGCGGGTCTTTACCATTTATGAGGGAACGTCAGAAATCCAACGGATAGTCATTTCCAACCAAATCCTCAAAGATAAGCGGACGCCGTGAAAAATGCTTTCGCATTTTTCACAGGTTAGAGGCATTTGAATGCGGAAGTCAGAAACTAAGGATTGAATGATGAGGGCAAAGGCTTTTGAAAGACAAATAAGTTGTAAAACCAATGAACGTAATTTAGGAGAACATGTGGGAGCGCCTTTTAACCGCGAAAGGGCTAATTTGTCCTGACTTACATTTGAGGTGCTTGGAATAGTCAGCAAAAATACAATTTTCTGATTTAAAGAGCGTTAGGTCAACCTGTATATATACGCATCTTCAATTATCACTCCATTA
>JAFDDW010000010.1 GCA_019310665.1 Deltaproteobacteria bacterium | reverse complement strand
TTCGTGATCCATAAAATGAATGTCGATTGACGAATGACAAATGAATATTTAAGGAATTCTGTCATTTTATAATTTTAATGTCGAACGTTCAATCCATAAATTTTTTACGGCCAGAAGCCTTTCATTCGTCAATCGAAAATAGTCATTTCTAGCAGTCCAGCAATCAGAAAGAGTAATCCGATGGTCTGAACTAGGTGATAGATGCCGTTGTGATCAAATTTCCAGACCAGCATGAAGACCATGGATTTTCTTGTCTGTAGTCCGGCTGCGATAATGCTGATCATTACCCCGCTGGCCATGAATCCGGTACCCGGCTCACCGGTGAAAGCTAGAAATAAATAAGCACAAAATGCAAATGAGAGTGCCAGAGCTTCATATATAACGAAAAGAAAAAAGATGCCGGGATAGAACAGGGTCGCCAGATAAAACCCCAGACCTGCAATAAGCATAAGCGGCAGAGTCCTTATTGAAGCCTCATAGCCCCACAGGTCATATACGACCCCGACGACAAAAAGAGAGACCGCAAGGGCCAGAGCCATGTTCAGCACCAGCCATATACGATTTTGAATGGTGGGTAACAAATCCAGGCCATGGGCCGCTGCTCCCAGGGCTGCGGCCAGACCAATTAAGCCGATGGCAGCGGACCAGATATTTATTCGCCACAGCTCGCTCTTATTCTCCAGGCAGAAGTGTAAAAGAAAAATACCACCGAAGGCGACAGAGGCTAAGATGATGTCAGTTGCTGCCGTAGTTTGTTCAGCAGGATCCTGTACCAGTCTCATTTACACGGAACCATTACAGTGGGCGTTAGATGAAAATCTGAAATCACCTCCAGGGTCATTTGAAATTCTGGTCCTTATAATTCAGTCCTTTATCGGTCAAACAGTAATTGGGTTCACTGTCCGGCCCACAGAGAAAAGAGCCATCCATGCGATGGACATAGCCTTTTTCAACCAGATCTGATAATTTCCCCTTTTTTCCCAGATGATTTCCAGGATAATACACCCCTTTTTTCATCTTCTCCAGAATTTCTTTTGTCATCTGAATCTCCCAAATTTGCAACCGTTCCAAGGTTCAGCGTTCAGGGTTAACTTTCTGCCCTTAAGAATACGACTTAAATCTCGGATCAATTGCCATGCTCGATTTTTCCGTTTCAGGTGGACTTGGGTTGGTGATGGATAGTTGGGGCGAGACTATTTAGGAACACATACTGAGGTCAGTGTCAACCCAAGAATTATATACATTTTGCTTTTATTCCACCCCTGACAGATAAAATATCGAATTTTTTTGAGAAATTTTATCTGACCATTGGTGCCTAAAAATTGAATAGCGGAAGGTTTTTTTGACAATTACTATCAAAAGAATTAGTTCAATTTTTTATTTTGTTTGATGAGCTTGAGACAGATTTGTAGATTTTTGTAGGTTTGGACATCACCGGGCATGAGACGCAGTGCAATCTGGAAATGTTTTAGGGCTTCCTGCAATTGACCCTTGCGAACAAAAGCGGCACCCAGGTTGCTATGCACCTTCGCATGGTCCGGCTTGAGGTTCAATGCGGCCTTGAAATGCGCGATGGCCTTTTCAATTTTCCCCTGGGTTGCCAGGGCGACGCCGATATTACTATGGGCTTCTGCATTTCCGGGATTGATAGACAGGGCTATCCCAAAATGCTTAATGGCTTCCTCCGTTTTACCCTGGGCAGCCAGTGCAGTTCCCAGATTGTTGTAGGCCTTGGCATAAGCGGGATTTATTTGCAGCGCCTGGTTGAAGTGAACAATGGCTTCCTCAATTTTCCCCTGACTTTTTAATGCATTGCCGAGATTATTATGCGGCCGGACCTTTTGCGGTGATTTTCTAACCGTATCACCCCAGAGGGTGACGGCAGTGCTCCAAATCATGTTTCGTTCATAGGTCCAGGCACTAAATACCATGGTTATGGCGCATATGGTTGCGATTTTTAGATATTTTGATCTTACAACGCGATCCGCCAGGACGGTTACCATTAAACTGATCAACATGGAGGGTAAATAGGTGCGGTGCTCAAATACGAGTTCCAGTCCGATGAGCGATGATTCTATAACCAGATTTCCGAAATACCACAGGAGACAGAAAGATATAAGCCGATCTTTTTTGGCCAGCAGGCAAGCTATGCCAATCAACCCAACGATCACCATCAGCGCCGCCAAGGTTGTGATAGGATCAATCAGGGAATGGGAAATCGGGAAATCATAATCCAGATTCAGTCGATTCGGATGAGGATATATCAGAAGGCTCAGGTATAAAATAACCACTCGGAACTCGGTGACAACGCGCTGGGTCAGGGTAAAATTTAGCAGTTCATATCGAGACAGGATCCTTTCAAAAGGATGGCCGTCTAAATATATAAGTGACACACCGATGAGCAGAATGAACACTCCGATTAAAAACGGCAGGTGTCGCTTCAGCCATTCCCGGCTGAGGTCCTGGAAGAAAAACCATTCATAGAGCAAAATGAAACATGGTAAGGTGGCGGCGGTTTCCTTAGTGCCAAGCGCCAGGATGCCGGACACCAAACAGGCTGCAGCCAGGAGCCATTTGATAGTGGGGCTTTGTGTCAGGCGGGCCCTGGTATAACACAGCATGGCTAGAATATAAAACATGGACGCCATACTGTTCATTCTTTGAACGATATAGGTCACAGACTGAATATGCAGGGGGTGAATCAGCCAGATCAACACCGCGATGTAGGGCAGCCATCTGCTGTTTCCGAACCGGGACTGCAAGGCCGGCAACCCTAAAGTTGTTTTAATAAATAAAAAAAGGAAACCACCGGCAGACATGTGAATCAGGATGTTCACCAACCGGAAACCAACGGGATGATAACTGTGGAAATAATAATTGAGGGCAAAACTGATATATGCCAGGGGGCGATTGGGTAGCGGGCTTTTAAAAGCGGCGTCTTTGAGGCCGGACCAGGAAAGCTGGGTCAGGCGGATAGCGGGGTTGCTTTTTATGTTACTTCCGTCATCAAAAACAAAAGGCCCCTCCAGGTTACTGGAATAAATCAAAAAGACCAGGAAAATAGTAAGGCCCGCCAGCGAGGTCTTGAGGGTAAAATTCAGAATACCCTTCGTGGATTGGCTTTTGGAGGAATCGGGGGGGCCGTCCGGTTGATCTGTCAATGATTTGTTTCGCATGAGGTCGTTAAGATCCAGTGAATTTCTTCAGGGGTCGTTGCCAGATTAATAGCCAATCAGCTTTAATCTATCGTCTATCCGGCATCTTTTTCGCTATTGGTCTATTGCTTCAGGGCTTTGAGTATCTCTTTGGCACGGTGGGCCATATGTAATCCATCCGTGCCGATGGCCAGCAGGGTAAAATCCTGCCTGATGAAAGGCTTAACCGCTTCAGCTGTTGCACCAAATAGTCCCAGGCGAACCCCTGCTTTTCTGCAGCTGTTTGCGATGGTTGTGATGGCCTGCTCAACCTCGGGATCGGTCAACTGCCCCAACTTGCCCATACTGGCAGATAAATCGTAGGGACCGATAAAAATAGCGTCAATCCCCGGGACCTTCACAATCTCGGAAATATTTTTTAAGGCCATGGTGGTTTCAGCCTGCAAAATAACTGCAATCTCATCATTGGCCCGCTCCATGTACTCATTAAACCGCAGGCCGTATTTATGAGCCCGGCTGATGCCGACGCCGCGGTTGCCCTGGGGTGGGTATTTACACATTCGAACGACAGCCTCAGCTTCTTCAGCTGAATTCACCTGGGGTGCAATAATCCCGTCCGCACCGATATCCAGTGCTTTTTTGATCCAGACTTCATCATTGGCCGGGACGCGGATAACACAGGGACAGCTATGGCCGGCAGCCTGCAAAATTGTCTGTGCGCCGTGAGCATTGAAAGGGCTGTGCTCCGTATCGATGAAGAGCCAGTCAAATCCGACTTCAGCCATAATTTCGGCAACCTCGGCATAGGGAAGTGTTATCATGGTTCCAACCAGCACATCACCTCTATTCAGTCTTTTCCGGAAATTTGAATTCACTTCGGTCTCCCATCTGTCTTTAAATGCAACTTTGAGACAGCTTCTAATAATTATATTATATATCGGCCCTCAGCTGTGAATAGGTTTTAAAACCATGTTTGATTTTTATTCTTCACAATCTCCAGAGCCTTAATTTTGATGGTTAGCGGTATTTCGGGTTCGATGTAGAAAACATATTCATCAAATATGCCGCCGAGTAAAATATCAATCTGGCGGGTGCGCTCAATGAATATCCCGCGTTTATCGAAAATGATATCTCCATCATCGTCTTTGATAAGGGTCATCGCAAACAATTCCCGCTTTCCCTTGCGAACCGAGAACCGGTCGCCAACTTCAAAAGGAGAGTTAGGCAGCTGATCGATATGTATCAATATGCCTTTTCGATCGGGATCATAGAAGGCGATTTGATGGGGGCTGATACCGGATTTTGATGTCATAGGAATACCTCGCCTTTCTCAAAGAAACGGTACGCAGGGCGGTTTTGAGCAGAAAATGCCGGCCCTAAAAATGACGAATGACGTTTTGGAATGACGAATGTAGATTGATCCGCCTGCGGCAGATTGAATTGTGGAAGTCGCTTCGCTCCATCATTTTTTTGTTTATAAAATTGATAGAATACCTTAATTCGACATTCTGCATTCGACATTCGACATTCCTTTAGTATCCTACCGCCTGCCCATCCTTTCTGGGATCCGATGCGGCACAATAACCGCATGGCAGGCAGTGGATTGCCTGGGCACCGCCGTAATGAAAGATCGTTGCATCTTCGATGATCGCATGACCGCGTTTTTTAAGATCGCTAATGACAAGCTCTGAGAAACCGGGCTCCACAGCGACATTAAAATCTTCATCGATCCGCCAGCGGGGCGCATCGCAGGCGGACTGGGGGTTTTGATTATAATCAAACATTCTGACCATCATCTGCACGTGGCCCTGGGGCTGCATATTGCCACCCATGACCCCGAAACTTATCAGCGCGCGGTTATCCCGGGTGACAAATCCCGGAATAATGGTCTGAAAAGGGCGCTTGCCGCCGGCAACACAGTTGGGGTGGTCTTTATCCAACACAAAGCCGCAGCCCCGGTTTTGCATGGCGATGCCCGTGTTCGGAATCACAATGCCCGATCCAAAGCCCAGATAGTTGGACTGAATAAAAGAGATCATCATACCGCTCTCATCTGCGGCTGTCAGGTAGACGGTTCCGTGATCGGTGGGCAGTATTGATTCCGGGTGAGAAGCCTGTGTCATGGATATTTCCCCAGCCCTGCGCGTCAAAATTGCGGTGGTTAAAAATTCTTCAGGATTAACTTCCATGCTGCGAACATCGGCAATGTTCCGATAGGCTTCGGCAAACGCAATTTTCATGGCCTCAATCTGAAGGTGAATGCTGTCGGCTGAATCAGCCGGATATTGCCTAAGGTCAAACTGATTCAGGATCCCCAGAGCAATGAGCGCTGCCAAGCCCTGTCCGTTGGGTGGTATTTCGTGCATATGCACATTTCGGTACTTGACTGAAATGGGCGTCACCCATTCGGATCTGTGATCTGCCAGATCCTTAAGGATCATGAGGCCGCCGTTTGATTGGGCGCAATCAACAATCTGTTCCGCCAGTTCCCCTCGATAAAAGGAATTTCCCTTGCTTTCGGCAATCATTCTGAGTGTTCGTGCCTGATTCCTGCAGATAAATAGGTCACCGGCACGGGGGGCTCTTCCGCCGGGTAAAAAGATCCGGCCAAAATCCGGAAATTCCCGGTACAATTCGGCCGCGAGCGCCCAGCGGTCCGCTGTTATGGGAGAAACCATAAAGCCATTTTGCGCATATTCAATCGCCGGCGTGAAAAGATCAATAAAGGGCAATTTGCCGAAACGTTGAGACAGTTTAACCCACGCATCCACGGCACCGGGAACGGTTACCGCATCCCAGCCAAACTTCGGCATTTGATCGAATCCTGCAAATCGTTCGAAGGACCAGGCTTTCGGTGATCGTCCGGATCCATTCAGTCCGTGAAGCTTTTGATCGCTCCAGACCAGGGCAAAGGCATCACCGCCGATGCCGTTGCTGGTCGGCTCGACCACCGTAAGCGAAACGGCGGTGGCAATGGCGGCATCAACAGCGTTTCCGCCCTGAAGCAGCATCCGCAAACCGGCCTGGGCAGCCAGCGGCTGGGAGGTGGCGACCACATTCCGTGCCAGAACAGGCATTCTTTGAGAAGGGTAGGGATAATCCCCAAAAGAAATCATTGATCAGTCCTTTCAATAATATACACACCTTGTGCGATGCCGCGGTGTTGCCTTATAGGCAGGCTGCTGACCTTTATTCCAGAGGAAGTTATCAAGCGTCGGCGACGTGATATCATGGCCCGCTGTTAGCATTTCCTTTTTTATGAACTCCACCGCGTGGACGGCACAGGCCCTGATTTCCACTTCTTCGGGTGAGCCGGCCGGGATGAGGTTGCCATTATCGATTCTGGCAATCAATGTTTCTTCATATATCAAAATCCCATCGATTCGCAACACATGCGGAACGAGGTTGTCGGCAAAAATGGTCATCTGGTCCAAATCGACGAAGTGTCCCCAGCCGCGCCCTTTGAATGCCAGCGACAGATCAGCCGCACTGATCTGGGCCCGTTTATAAAAATGGACTTTGTGCCCATCGTAACGCGCAACATCATTAAAGTATGGCATTTTTTTCATCAATTGCACCAGGCGTGCTGCAGATGATCGGGCAGATTCCACCAGGTCGGTGAACTTTCCGTTGAACCGATCCATTAGATACCGTCCCAGGTCGTTGAGGGCAGTGGTAAAGTGCTGCATTAACTCCTGTATAATATGGTTTTTGGGATCCTGGTCGAAAATTCGGGTACATTCATATACGGAGAGTTCAGCTAACCGTTCCGCTGATAAAGGGCCCGTTTTTTGGTAAGCATTCTTCAATGAAGAGGCCATCGTAAAATAGCCCGACATTCCGGGTCGCTTGCGCAGATGGGGAAAATAGCCGGATCCGAAATTGATGGCATTCAGGGTGATCAAGAAGTTGACGGTATCTTCTTGATTGCCGAGGTAATGACAGTCGGGATCAAGTTGGGGTGTAATTACTTTACCCACCGGCAGCGAAGCGGCATAGGCGGGAATATGGTTGTAATTTATCCTAACCCTGGTAGCCTGATCTGCGACCATACGGCAGCTGCTGCGTATGCGGTCAAATATATTCATCCGTATCCCGGCGTGCGAAACACGTCAGATCCGCCACCTGTTCTCCTTCTGCATCTATGATGCGGATATGTTGATCCCGCTGCACGGTAAACGCCGTGCCGGTTTGAGGCTCCAGGTGATACCGTGCAATTGGCGTCGTCGCTTTTTTTCTATCCATGAATTTCACTTTTCGAGGGATAGCCTGATTGACTGCCGATTAGAGTGTCTAACAAATGCATGCAGACCTTCCGGCTTTTGCCATCTGTGTCCAGCCCCGGGTTCCAGGTTGATACCGAGACCGCTGCAAGTTTCCCGGAGAGATTCAAATGCTCAAAAACCGGATCCAGATCCGCAGCTGAAGGACCTCCCGCGGCGACATAGTTCATTGCCGGGGCTTCGTCCGGATCCACTACGTTGGTATCTACATGAACGTACAGGGGACCGTCCGGCAAGGGGTGATTGATCAGATCCCGGACATTCTGCAGATGGGTGACTCCGGAAGCACCCAAGAGTTCTTTTTCGCCGGGGTCCAGATCACGGGCATCTGTTAAAACCACCCGGGCGTCGGGAATCGGTTTTAGACCGAGGGCCTTCAGCATGGTCTGATCGCCCCTGCCGGTCAACATGGCCAAGGGCATCCCTCCTAAAAATCCGCTGGGGGTGGTCTCGCGGGTATTGAAATCACCATGGGCATCAAACCAGATAAGAACCGGGTTGAGGCCGGCGCGCTGGACTCCTGCTGCCATGCCGATCGCCGAACAGCAATCCCCGGCGATGCTGACGGGACGGCTACCGCTGCGAATGGACTGCTCTGTGAAATCCGCCAGCGGCCGGTGGACAGCCGCCATAGCATCCATTTTTTTGCCAGCGGGCAAATCGATCGTATTCAACTGCCAGTTCGGTCTTGCAAGAGATTCAAGATCAGGCAGCGGTTCATCAATGAAGTAGGGACTGAAAATAATCTGGTTTTGCATTCTATTGTCCATTCACAGGCGCCGTTTTTGAAGGTCTTTAAATAGCGGCCACAAATAAATCAATCCGGCGATCGGACCGGGGACCAGGAAAAGAAAAACAATTTGGATGTTTAACCATCCTACCAGAAAATTGGTAAACTGGATACTGATGATGGTGATGAAAAATCCAATGCTGGTGACGATGGTTAATGCCGATCCGACCAAATCACGGGGGGCGGTTTGAGCGGTCAAGGCGGAGAATTGCGGTGAATCCCCCACCACCACGATACCCCAGAAAATCAGAAAGCCCAGAAACACGGCAGGCGGCGCATGAAACATTAGCGGCGTAAGCAGGCAGCAAATTCCCGATGACAGCAGTTGGAAAAAAGCAACTGCGGAGCTCCCGACCTTTTTGGACATAAGGCCGCCGGCGATGCAACCCAGGCATCCCGCGGCGATAGCACTGAATGACCACCAGGAGATATTAAGCGGCTGGCGGGACATTTCAGCATATTTGTCCAGTAATAACGGTATAAATGCCCATACCGTGTACAGTTCCCACATGTGGCCGAAATAGCCAAACGAAGCGGATCTTAGATCCTTTGATCGAAAAATAATGGCAAAGGCTTTACTGTTGAACTTTGTACCCCTGACCAGGTAGGGGCCGTCAGGAACCAGAAGCAACATCAGAAATCCACCGGCGGCCGAAATCACAGAAATTGATAAAATCACGGTTTCCCAGGGCAAGCTCCGGTTCAGGCTTTTAATCAAATGAGGAAAAGCCGTGCCCACAACGAGCGCTCCCACGAGCCAGCCCAGTGCCAGCCCCAGTCCCCGCCGATACCAGCCGGCGGCAATTTTCATTCCGACCGGGTAAACCCCTGCCAGAAAAAAACCCGTCATGAAACGAAATATCAGCAGTGACGGCAGACCGTCAGCCAGCAGGTAAAGGCCCAGATTGGCGAGCGCCCCCAGCAATGAGCACGCAAAGTAAACCATTCGGGGAGAATACCGGTCCGCTATGGTAAAAAAGGCAAAAAGAAGGGTTCCGACTATAAAACCGAACTGCACAGAAGAGGTCATGTGGCTCAAGGAGGCACCGCCAAGCCCCCATTGCCTTTGAAGATCACCCAGGACAGCGTTGCTCGCAAACCAGAGCGATGTCCCTGCAAACTGAGAAAAGATAATAACCGGTAAAATCCAACTATGTTTTTTTACCATTCTGGAAACACTTTCGCCGATGCACATGCCTAAGGGTCGGGATTTATTTCATCGAAACCGGCTCTGACGAAGGCTCTGGCGTTCGGAAATTCGGTTTCGGTTCTTCTGCGGAGACGATCAAGATGGGCCATAATACCAAGAATGCCATCTTCCTCGTCCGGAAAATATTTTATGAATTTGCCCCAGGCGCTGATAGATCGATCCATCCCGATCAGGGAAACTTTGGCGGAGCCCTCCGAATCTTTGGGATAGTCGTCCAAATCATCGTCCGTCGCTTCGTCACAGGCACTGTGAAGGGCCCGTCTGAGTTTGACATACATCTGGTGTTGGTACCAGCGTATGACCTCCACGGAATCGATCAAGGTTACCGTATCTTCATCCGGCACAGATTGGGCTGAATCAGTCGCCGCTACCGCCTTTAATTCAATATGATCATCTTTAAAGATATAAACATTTGAATCAAACCATTCATCCACCCTGGTGATGTAGGATTCTGCCATATGGGAAATTATATGGACCACAGACGGGTCTTCAAAACGCCGTTTAAAATCATCTTCATCATCGAGTTCAATCGAATCCAGATCAATTCCTCTTTCCGCTGCCATCTCTTTTAGCATGCTCAGAGTTTCCTGGAACGTCTCGCTGAGTTTTTGCCAGAACACTTCATTGGTGATGTCGACATCTTCAAGATTGCCGAATTTTTCTTCGCTCATCTCGAAATTCAGGCAGTGAGAGGTAAACGTACACCGCTCACACCACCGATCACAGTAATTATAAACGCCGGGTATATGATTCGTTTTTTTACCATTTTTTTCGGATGTGTCATTTTTCATGGTTATGAAATTTCTCCTCATTTTTGAAGCTGCTACAGGTTCAGGTTGTTCAGATAATATGTCGGCTGTAGAGAGTTATCGACATCATTTGGCTTGTATCAGTTCTTGAATATATTTTTGTTCAGTTGTGGTATCTTACGGTCGGGTCTGCTTCCTTATTAATCAGGATCAGATAATTTTGCATCAGATAGCGCTCATAGGATCCCAAGGTTTCCTATTTGCAATTTTGTAGAATCAGAATCCTCAGGCGGTTTCCTTCAATAATCTGTTCGCTAAAGTTCGGCAAAGGCTTCATGATATTTAGCAATCCCTGATTTGCCGGCCAAGATGCCGGGCTGTAATTCTATTATCATGAAGACTTCCGGCGGAACATCGTATTCCGAGGTGATGCTATACTTCCGGGACAGTACAAAGCCGAACCGGGGATAGTAGTCAGGATGTCCCAGCACGACCACCGCCGGATACCCTTTCCGGCGGCTTTCTTCCAGGCCATTTTCAACCAGTTTAGAACCAATCCCCTGCTTCTGATATTCGGGCAAAACGGCCATGGGCGCCAGTCCCAGCAAGGTAACCTCCGAACCTTCTGCTGTGAGCGTAACCGGGGAGAACAGAATATGGCCGATGATCCGGTTTTCTTTCTCGGCGACCATGGAAATGATATGGGCTTTTTTGTCACGCAGGGCATCCACCAGATCCGATTCTGCTCCGGTTTCAAAGGCCGCTTCATTCACCCTGTGTATTGCTGAGATATCCCCGGGTTTTTCGTATCTAATTTCCAAATGTGCTTCCCTTTTTGCTATAATGTTCGGCTCTAATCCAGACGCTGGATCTTGGGGTGCTTTTTTGTGGCCCGCTCATGGCAAAGATCAGCCATATAGGTCACCATCTCAGATTCGGTTATAAATGATGGAACAATCAGATCATCGGCAGAGCGCTTTTTCCCATCTCCGCTTAGATAATACAATTGCCAGCCTTCTTCTGATCTGACGGCCAGGACCTGGCGGCCGAACACATCGAGTTTAATGGAATTGTCCATTGTTTTTCAACATTTCAAAAGTGGTGCGGTATCAGATTTCGTAACCGCCCGAGATGTACTTCTCCAGTTCTTTAATGGTAAATTTTTGTTCTGAAATGATCTGTCTGACCACATCGCCGAGGGTTACCATTCCGATCAGCCGGTCATCTTTGTAGACGGGCATATGACGGATGTGTTTGGCGGTCATTAGAGCCATACTTTCCTGCAAAGTGTCGTCGGGACTGGCGTAGAACACCTCCGGGGTCATCAGTTCGCCGACCGTTGTTTCCTTTGAGGATTTTCCCCTTAAAATAACCTTGCGGGCGTAATCGCGCTCTGAGAAGATGCCGACCAGCTTTCCCTTGTCGATCACTAAAAGAGCACCCACATTTTTTTGGGCCATTGTCTGTAATGCTTTAAATGCAGTTTCCTGGGGTCCAATAGACCAGATATCTTTGCCTTTAGCCTCCAGTAAGTTAGCGATGTTATGCATAGAGCAAGTTCTCCTTTCTTCGCTTTGATTTTAGTATACAAAGTAATTTCGCATATCAGTAATATAGTGGCGTCGTATATTATTTCAACCATGCCCGCCCTAAGATATACGGATGTTAAGTTTTTTCAAACCTGGATAGCTAAAGGCGACGAGACTCTTTTGCTGGGGCTGGCAATAAACGCCTAAACTCAGCCGGCGCTATTTCGCATTTTCAACGACTTTCCACTGGCCCTTGTACAGGGTCAAGATCAGACCATCTTCCTGCCGGGTATCACTGATCAATTTTGGCGCAATAATTTCCAGGATGACCTTAGCAGTCTCAGTATCTATGCGGCTGCTGCCAATTACGTTGACAACGGTTTCTCGCATGGCTTTCAGATGCTCGGCCGGTGCATTTTCTCGATCTTTTTTAACCAGCAGAATAAAAAACTGTTTGGCAGGCAATCTCAAAATTGAATCCAGATTCTCGATATTCTTGAAGCGATTCTTAAATTCATCGGCCTTTCCATGCTTCTTGGCAAACTTATAGGCCTGCACAATATCTGCTTTTCGTCGATCAAGCACTCTGGGATCCATCAAGGAAAAGGACATTTCCAGATCACCACGCAACAATGATGTCATGTATCTCCAGGCAATCTTTTCAGCATCTGCCAGATCAGCACTCTCCCCGAGTGCCTCCAGCGTGCTGAAAATTAGAATTAATATAATTGGGATTGCCAGTAATTTAGCTCTCATAAATGCCTCCTTTGCTCCCATTCCTCCATGAGATCGATTCTCTCGCCGGTTGTCTTAATTTCAACGACCAGGGTCGAAAAGGTCCATTGACCGGCGGATTTTTCGGCCATCGCATAGATCGTTCCTTTGCCATGAGGCCCGGAGATGGGAATTGCAAGATCTGCCTGCCCTGACGAGTCGCTGATATTAATATTGCCGACCACAAACAACCCTTCCTCAATCGGGGTTCCCAGCGCCATTTCGACCGCCGGCTCGGCCCTTGCCATCGCCAGGGCATCTTTATAGACGTCGGATGATTTCATCATCCCAAAGACGATTGTCACAATCAACGCAACGAATCCGGTGAAAAGTGCAAGAAGCCCCAAACATCCAACGGGGACGAACCATTTCCAGTTTTTTTGCCACCAGGTGGTTGGCTCTTTAGGGGCTACGGCCTGGGGTAACGGTGGCGGTTTTTGCATTTCCATATTGTTGGTCTGCCATTCTGATTTGTGTATTCTGTTTCGGATGACTGACGGCTGCTTTCCTGTGGCTGTTTAGATAATAGTGCCATAAAAGCCGCGCAGCAACCGCCCGCCAGGGTTTCCACACCATACTGAGGTTTTCAAGCTCCTGCGGGGTCGGGCGCGCTTTCAGCCGTTTAAGCTTCTGAGCTGCGACGGCCAGTGCGAGATCCTCTTTGGGCCAGATATCCGGTCGACGGAGAACCGTCAGAAGATATATGTTTGCGGTCCAGGGACCGATCCCTTTAATTTTGATCAACTCCTCACGAACGGTTTTATCAGCCATGGTGTCAAGCCTCGACAGGTTGAGTTGCCCATCGACAATGGCTGTTGCCAGATTTCGAGCATAAGCGGCTTTTTGCCGGCTAAACCCGAAAGACTTAAGCCGGGCATCATTCAATTCGAGAAACCCATCCGGGGTGAGGGGCGAAATCGCCTCCCGCAGGCGGTCAAAAGATGCCCTGGCAGAAGCCAGGGATACCTGCTGCTCCAAAATAATGTGTATCAGACTGGCAAATCCCGGTTTGCGTGTCCAAAATATCGGCGGGTCGAGTATTGTCAGTATTTGTGCCAGATCCGGGTCGTTGTCACATAAATGTTGCAGTGCACGTGCAAACGTTTTTCTTGTCAACGGTGCCGGGTTAAACGCTGCCATTGCATCGCTTCCATAATGCAGCTACTTTTTTCAACTCAGCAGGATTGTTCCTAATGGTAGCGATATACCTGGGACATTGCCCACAGTCGTCGCCACAAAAACCAATTTCACTCATGATGTCCCTTGCAGAGCAATTTTTAGAGCCTTCCGAAGAAGGTGAAGTTTTTCGGCAGAGAGTTTGCCGACGTAGTTTGTCAACATAGACTTCGGCAGACTGATGAGTTCGTCACAGTGAATGCCGCTGTCATGCTTCAGACCTTCGTCGATTCCGACGGCAACCTGGGT
>JAFDDW010000397.1 GCA_019310665.1 Deltaproteobacteria bacterium | reverse complement strand
AGGGTCTACGATTGACCTGTACTGAAGTCTTTTCAATACCCCAGATTTTCACCGACCAGCTTCACATGAATGCGGTCCTTAATCATGTGGCCTTCGATCGTGCTCCACATGTTGCAGATTCGCTGGGGGGTTTTGCAATCGCTGCACAGGCCGGTTTCGACACAGGGATTTTTTAGCCCGTAACGGATGTTGTTGACCGGTGCGGCGTAGTGCTTGACCCGGGCCACGGCCGATTCCAGGTCCGGGGCCACTTTGTTCATGCCCACCACCAGGATCACCTTTTTGGGGCCAAAGGCCATGGCCGCCACCCGGTTGCCCATCCCGTCGAGGTTGACCAGCCTCCCGTCCAGGGTAATAGCGTTGGTGCTGGCGATCATGACATCGGCGGTCAACCCCCGGCGCCTGAGATCCATGCCTTCCTCGGGTGACAATTCAGGCCGATAAGGATCAATCAGGTTGACTCCCGGCAGGGCTGCAATTGAATCCCACAGCCCCATGCCCACCGCGCTCATCGACCCACAGCGAAAGACGGTTGCCCCCGGCGGGATCATCTCAATAATCTCGTCTTTGGCCTGGTCGGCAGTGGCAGTGTAGCTGCCCGCCATCCGGCGTTTCTCAAGGTTTTTAATAATTTTGCGGGCCACTTTCTGGTTCCATTCCGTCTGGTGTTGATCCATGAATTACCTCCTTTTTGGAAGATATCTTGTATTTATAAAAAAGAGAAAAAAAACTCATCATAATTTGCTATCAATTAAAGATGGCAATATTAGCATATATTGGAAAAGAAGATAAGATTGAATTTTTTCTTTACAAATGGCCAAATGGCCATTATAGTATGGCTATATGCCGAATAGAAATCTTGGGGGATTTATTATGCAGGTTCAATCGATCGGTATCAAATCTAGAAATATAGACGATCTGATTATTAAAGTTAAAAAGGGGTTGCCGGTGAGCTCCTTTGAAAAATTAAGAAAAAAGCTCGGCGTTTCGGATACTTTTTTATCCCAGATCGTAAATATCCCCAAACGCACGCTGACCCGCCGCAAACAACAGGGAAAATTTAATGCGGACGAATCGGAAAAGGTGCTGCGGATTGCGCGCCTCTACGATCGGGCCCTGGAGGTTTTCGACGATCAGCAGGCCGCCGAAAAATGGCTCAAAGAGCCGGCCCGGGGGTTGGGTGAGGCCATTCCTTTAAAATACGCCAAAACAGAGCTTGGCGCCCAGGAAGTTGAACGGCTGCTGATCCGAATTGAACACGGGGTCTTTCCCGGATGAAAATTACCACCTGGCGGATCATAAAGGCGCAGCACGTCCACAAAGCCTTTGATGGCGAAGGCGCACGAATAGCCGGTGGTCGTTGGAATAAAATCGGCATCCCCATGATTTACACCGCAGATTCACTGGCCCTGGCGGCTTTAGAAATAATGGTTCATCTGCCCGGCAGTGAATCGCTTAAAAATATTTTCCTGCGGATCCCGGTTCGGTTCGACCGCCGGCTGGTTAAATCTTTGAATCTAGTCGATCTGCCTGATGACTGGGACAATCTTCCTCCCCCGGATTCAACCCAAACCATCGGTACCAGGTGGGCTTTAAAAAAGGAATCTGTCCTTTACAAGGTGCCCAGCACCATCATCAGAGAAGAATTCAACTACCTGATCAACCCGCTGCATCCTGATGTTAAAAAACTGACCATCGGAAGTGCACAAAAGTTTGCATTTGATCCCCGAATAAAAAAATGTTTATAGCAACTCGTCTAAATTTAATTGGCTAATTTTTCTAAAGAATCCTACCTAAAATCCGATAAAACGTTAAGAACATCATAAAAAAAAATACAAAATTTATTTCCATTGGAGGTTATGTTGAGATTGATAACCCGTGCTGATTTTGATGGTTTGGTGTGTGCAGCTATACTTGAAGAATTAGGGATTGTTAATGATATTTTATATGTTCATCCAAAAGATTTACAAGACAATAAAATCAAGGTAACCGAAAATGATGTCATAGCCAATGCTCCTCTTGTTGATGGCTGTGGATTATGGTTTGATCATCATTACAGTGAGCATGAAAGATTGAACTTGTCGGGAAGATTCACCGGTGCCAGTGAAATTGTTCCCAGCGCAGCGCAGGTGATTTTTGATTATTATAAAAAGAAAATTCGATACCATCAACTAATATCGAAGTTTGAAGAATTAGTCGCCGTTGCAGGAATAGTGGATTCTGCTCAATTTTCCCGAAAGGATATACTCAACCCCCAGGGCTGGAATTTACTGGCGTTTATATCAGACCCCCGTACCGGTTTGGGGCACATACACAGTTTTCGAATCAGCAATTTTGAATTAATGAAAAAGCTGCCTAAATTACTACGCACAGAATCTGTGGAACATATATTATCCCTACCAGACTTCCAGGAACGTATCCAGGTGTATCAAAGGGAGACTGAAAAGTATAAAAAATTTCTTTTAAAAAATATCTTGCAAATAGGCAACGCAGTTCTAATTGACTTGCGCGGTGTGGAGAGGCCTCCTATCGGAAATCGTTTTTTGGAATATGTGCTTTATCCTGAACAAAATATTTCAATTCGATTAGTTGATGGAAAAAACAAACAGTTTACGATGATCTCTGTGGGGCATAGCATAATAAACCGAACCTCCAACGTTAATGTAGGTTCCTTAACTCTCCAATATGGTGGTGGTGGGCACTATCAGGTTGGAACTTGTCAGGCAAACTGTGAGCAGGCAGACAAAATCGTAAATGAAATGCTTCAGGTAGTTAATGGCAAGTGATATTCTAAAGGAACGGCAACGAAATCGGTTGTGCTGATTTTACAACTTTCTGAAACATTGCTTGCCTTCCTTGTTGAAACCGATTGGTCAACCTGTCAGCGCCATCGGTTGTTTTTGTAAAATGTCCGCAACCTCACTGTGAGGTATCGGACGGCTGAAATAATAACCCTGCAGATATTCACAGCCCAACGCAATCAGATGATCAGCCTGATACTTTTTCTCAACCCCCTCCGCGACCACTTCGAGCCCCAGCCCATGAGCAATGGAAATAATGGAGGCGATCAGTTTATCGGCGTTTTTATCTTTATTGATATCAGTTATAAAAGACCTATCAATTTTTATACAGGACAGCGGGATATCCCTTAAATAGGACAACGATGAATAGCCGGTACCGAAATCGTCCATGGTCACCCGAAGCCCCAACGCATTGATCTGTTCCAGAATGGCAAAAGATTGGTCATGGACATTGACCAAAGAGCTTTCCGTCAACTCGATTTCAAGCAGCTGGGTATCTAGATTGAACTCTTCCAGAACGTTCTGAATCCGATTGGCCAGGTTCTGTTGACGCAACTGAGCCCCCGATATGTTGATCGCGATCGGCTCGACCTCAAGCCCCATATCCATCCAAGTTCTGATCTGTTGGCAAGCGTTATAAATAACCCAGTCGCCGATCCCGTCGCTCTGCCCGGACTGCTCCGCAACCGGGATAAATTTATCCGGTGGCACAAACCCCAAACTGGCACTCTGCCAGCGAAGCAGCGCTTCAAATCCGGCAATCCGCCCCGTTGCAGCTTCGATCTTAGGTTGGTAGTGCAGTTGCAATTCATCATTTTGAATG
>JAFDDW010000396.1 GCA_019310665.1 Deltaproteobacteria bacterium | reverse complement strand
ACCTGAATTTCACCGGCTTCATCTCTGAGCTGCAGCACGATAGTCCTCATCTGGGATCCGCCGGTGGCTCCGATCGGATGGCCTTTGGACAGCAATCCGCCGTCCACGTTGACTGGAATGCTGCCTTCCTTATATGTTTCTTTACTTTTAATCAGCTCTTTGCCTTCACCCGGCTTGGCGAAGCCGAGATCTTCATAAGCCATCATTTCCGCGATGGTGAAACAGTCATGGACTTCCGCCACATCGATGTCTTTGGCGGTCATGCCTGCCATCTCATAGGCCTGCTTACCGGCTTCCTGGGCCACGGTTAATCCCGAAAACAGATCCCTGCCCGCCAGATTGACGCTGGTCGTGGCGGCACCCAGTCCCATGATCCAGACCGGCTTTTTGTTGAATGATTTGGCTTTTTCTTCGCTGGCCACAATGATACAGGAGCTGCCGTCGGCATTGGCACAGCAGTCACCCACCCGCAGCGGACTGGCTACCGGTCCGGCCATGCGGTTTTCCGGATCTTTAAACATGTCAAACGTTACCGGTTTGCGATAGACGGCCTTCTCATTTAGCTGGCCGTAAGTAGCTGCTTTTACCCGGATCAGGGCCAGATCATCCGGTGTGGTTCCGTATTTTTCCATGTGCCCGCGGGCATACATGGCATAATAGGCCGGCATCATGGTGCCAAAAGGACTTTCCCACTGGATATCCGCACCGCGGCCCATTCGCTCCTGGGATTCGGAAGATGATATTTCCGACATTTTCTGAAATCCAATAACGGCGATCACATCGTGAAGCCCTGATTTTACCAGAGAGTAGGCCAGTCTCACGCCCATGCTGCTCGAAGAGCAAAGACTTTCCACATAGAAGGTCGGTTGCGGGTTGAGACCCAGATACTCTGCGAAAACACCTGCCGGCGATCGCTGTTTGTCGTATTCGGGCGCGGAACAGATGACGGACGCCCCTATATCCCGGGTCGTAATTTGAGCATCCTGCACGGCTTCTTTAAAACCGTCAAAGGCCAACTCACGAATAGAACCGGGATAGGACCTGACGAACGCACTCTGACCAACGCCGATAATTGCAACTTTTCCCATAAAATACCCCTTTTCGAATGAATAATTTCGAATGACGAATGACTGATGGTTAAAGGAATTAGTGAGATCTCGTTTAAAATCAATTATTGAAATGGGTTGAAATCCTTAATTCGACATTCGTCATTCGCCATTCATCATTTATATGTACTGTCCTCCGTCAATCTTAATCACCTCGCCGGTAATGTGCCTGGCCTTGTCAGTGGCCAGAAAGGCTACCAGATTGGCCAGATCCTCGGGTTGACCCACGCGTTTGAGGGCACTTTCTCCCATTGCCAGATCGATGATCTTATCCCTGGCCTCGGATTCTTTGAGCATAGCGGTTTCTATCAGCCCGGGAGCAACGGCGTTAACGTTGACGCCGAAAGCGCCAAGCTCTTTTGCCAGGGCTTTGGTATACCCGATGATACCGGCCTTGGAAGCGGAGTAGTTGGTTTGCCCGAATTTGCCGCGCAGTCCGTTTATCGATGTTATATTGATGATTTTGCCGTATTTCTGGTCCTTGAAAATGGGGGCAACATGACGGATAAAATTAAAATAACCTTTGAGATTTACCTCCAATACCCGATCCCATTGCTCTTCCGACATTTTCCAGGAAACCCCGTCCCAATTCATTCCGGCGTTGTTGACCAAAATCTCAAGACTGCCGAATTCTTCCAGGGCGGCGTTGACCACACGTTCGGCATCGGCAAAGGAGGAAATATCACACTGCACCGCCAGGGCCTTACGTCCCATTTGACGGATTTCATCTGCGTATTCTTTGGCTTCAGCTTCGTGTTTGCGGTAGGTGAGACAGATATTGGCGCCTTCCCGGGCCAATTCGAGGGAGGCGGCGGCTCCAATGCCCTGGGAACCACCGGTGACTAAGGCATTTTTTCCTTCTAATAGCATCGAATCCTCCTGCGGTTTGAAGTTTTTGAATATTTCTAAAAAGCTACATTAAAGCTACAATTTAATTATGTCAACAAAAAACCACGGTTGCCTTTCCGATCTTGAATAGACCGCTGAATAGGCTTAAGCGCATTAAATTCAAATGCTTATTAAATATCGATTTCTCTTGACATCTGCCGAGACCTTATGTAGTTACATTGTAGCTAAAATATGAAACTTCAGGGAGCTTTTGGGTTCTGGCAATCATATTAAAGTTCATAAATTCCACGATATAAAAAATTATAAGGAGGTAAAAAATGGCAGCAGTACCTGACAAGATTTTAACCTGGCAGATGGTTCAACCGACCTCGCGTGATAAAGAAACCAAAGAGGTTATTCCGGGCAAAATAGAAAAAGCGGAAATACCCGTACCGGAATTAAAACCGGGCGAGGTCCTGGTGGAAGTTGCGGGTTGTGGTGTGTGCCACACGGACCTTGGATATTTTTATGACGGTGTGCCGACCGTTTCCAAGCCGCCCTTGACCCTGGGCCATGAAATTTCAGGCACAGTGGTGGCCGGTGATGAAGCCTGGGTCGGCAAAGAGGTTATCATTCCGGCGGTCATGCCTTGCCGTCAGTGCATCTTATGCAAAACCGGCCGCGGCAACAGGTGTCTCAACCAGAAAATGCCGGGCAATAGCCTGGCGCTTTACGGCGGTTTTTCGAGCCACATTCCGGTACCGAGCATTGATCTGTGTGAAGTCAAAAATCGGGGAGATATCCCCCTGGAACACCTGGCTATAGTGGCAGACGCTGCCACCACACCTTACCAGGCGGCCAAGCGGGCGGATTTCCAACCGGGTGACAATGTGGTGGTGATCGGTATCACCGGCGGTGTCGGTCAGTACATGGGGCAAACTGCCAAAGCCCTCGGTGCCAGTACGGTTATCGGCATAGCCCGTAACCAGGCCAAGCTGGACCGGGCCCTTAATTTTGGTGCTGATTTTGTGATCAACTCCACCGACAAGGATGCCCGAGCGGTGTCCAAAGAATTTAAGGGCATTTGCAAGGAAAATGGTCTGCCGGGCTTCGGCTGGAAGATTTTTGAAGTCACCGGCGCCAAGGGCGGGCAGGACATTGGCCTGTCCCTGCTAAGTTTTATCGGCAAATTGATCGTCGTCGGTTTCGGAATGGCTAAGATCGAATACATGATGGGCCGGCTGATGGCATTTGACGCCGAAATCATTGGGACCTGGGGTTGTTTGCCTGAATACTATCCCATTGTTTTGGACATGGTGACCTCGGGAAAAATCAACATTGATGCGTTCGTTCAGACCCGACCCATGAGCACCATCGTGGAGACTTTCGATGAGGCGCATAAAGTTTCTCCGGACAAACGCATTGTGTTGACACCTGATTTCTAGTGGATGGGAATTATCGGCCTTTGCCGAATGTCAGGGATCGACCGGAGGGCAGGGTGAACCGCACTGCCGCTGGTCAGAGCGAAGGCGGGTTGGGCTTCGGCGACTGCCGGGAACTTTATGCTAAAAATTTAAATTAACTGGAAGATTACAAAACAAAGGAGAAAAATACTATGGCTTTAGACTGGATGCCCAGAGACAACGAACAAAAAGACCACGCACTGCATACTGACGTGCATTGGGGCACGGATGCCGACGCTCCCTGCGTGGTTTACGAAAAACGCCCGTTGACAGACCCCAAGGGAAATGTGCAGGATGGATTGTATGTGGCCTGGATTCGCCTGAACAATCCTAAACAGTACAACTCTTACACCACTGAAATGGTCAAAGGGGTGATCGCCGGATTTGAAAATTCTTCCCTTGACCGCAGTGTGGTAGCCGTTATTTTCACGGCGACCGGCCCGTATTCGTTTTGCACCGGCGGCAACACCAAGGAATACAGTGAGTTTTACAGCCAGCGGCCGGATGAATACGGCCA
>JAFDDW010000395.1 GCA_019310665.1 Deltaproteobacteria bacterium | reverse complement strand
TTAAAGAAGGAAATCGCGGCTAAAGTAGAAAGGGGCGAATAATAGACTTGAAATGCCTAACCCGGATAAACCGGAGAATGCCTAAAATGCCTAAAATGCACTAAAATGCCTAAAATTGAGGTATTCTATCGATTGTATTAAAAGAAAAAAGCAAGGGATACTATTATATTCACTTACTGATTTCTGGTTGTTGATGCTGAAAATACCAGGCTTATACTAAAGACGGAGCGAAGCGACGCCATAATTTTAGGCATTTTAGGCACTTTTGGCATTTTAGGCATTTCCCATTTTAGGCACTCGATACAAAACTGGTATTCTGCCATTTTTTTATAACCATTAACCAACTGGAAAACTATGCCAAAATCAGTTCTAGTCATATCCACTCTAGACACCAAGGGCCAGGAAACATTATATCTTAAAGACAAATTGAGTGCCATCGGTCTTGCGCCGATTCTGATGGATATCTCCGGGCGAGGAAGCGATATCGCTGAAATCGACATCCCCGCGGCCCTGGTGGCGGAGTCCGGCGGCGGCAATTTTGAAGAAATTCAAATTTCCCGCGATCGAACCCGCATCACCAACATCATGATGGCCGGCGGCTCACGCCTCGCTGCGCAGTTGTTAACCCAGGGAAAGCTGGACGGCGTTATCGCCCTGGGGGGATCAACCGGCTCATTGATGGCCAGCGAGGTCATGCGATCACTGCCTTTTGGTATTCCCAAGGTCATGATCTCGTCCACCGCCGCACTGCCCGGTCTTTCCACCCGCTACATCGGGACCGGCGATATTGCCCTCTTCCACTCGGTGGTCGAAATATCCGGTCTTCCCGATCTGCTAAAAAATGTCATGGACCGGGCCGCTTATGCCCTTGCAGGCATGGTGTCCGATGACATCACCTCACCGAAAACGGCGAAAGGCAAAGCCATTGCCCTGACCATGCTGGGCCCCTGTGAGAAATGCGCCAGTGCGGTGCGGGTTGCCCTGGAAGCAAAGGGCTATCAAATCATCGGGTTTTCGGCGGCCGGTATCGGTGACCGTGCCATGGAGGACATGATCGCCGAAGGTTTTTTCCAGGGTGTTATCGATCTGGCGCCGGGCGGTGTCGGCGAGCACCTCTTCGGATTTATGCGCGATGCCGGCCCCAACCGTTTGGAAACCGCCGGCAAGTTGGGCCTGCCCCAGATTATCTCCACCGGCAGCGTAAACCACATGACTCCGTCCAGATCCAAATATAAGCCTGAGTATCATGAACGTCGTAAATTCGATCTGGATAAACTCCGTACCTGGATTCGGCTGTCGCCCGACGAACTCAAAAAGGTCGCCGGCGTCTTTGCCGATAAACTGAACCAGGCCAAAGGACCTGTCACCGTCATGATTCCATTAAATGGCTGGTCGGCGGCTGATTTGCCCGGCAACGACACCCATGATCCGGCAGAAGATCGTATCTTTACGGAAGTTCTGCGGAAAAAAATTAAACCTGAAATTCAAATAGTGGAAGTTGATGCCAACATGGAAGATCCGGAGTTTGCCAAAGCGGTGGTTGCAAACGCTTTGAAAATATTTTAATATTGGACACAGATTAACACGGATCTTTAGCATACAATGTCTTCAATATTTTTGGAGATAATCAATCCGTGTAATCCGTGTTCATCCGTGTCCTTTAATAAAAAAGACAAGAGGAAGTTATGCCCAAACGTATCGTCGTCGGAATATCCGGTGCCAGCGGGGTCACCTATGGCGTCAGATTACTGAGTGTGCTTAAAGAAACGGATTATGAAACCCATTTGATTATTTCAAAAGCCGGTGAGCTGAATATAGAAATCGAAACGGACTATGATCCCGCAGATGTGAAGGCCATGGCCGATTATGTTTACGACCACAAAAATATCGCGGCATCTCTTGCCAGCGGTTCTTTTTTAACCGAAGGCATGGTGGTCGTGCCCTGCACCATCAAGACCCTTTCCGGAATCGCCAATTCTTACAACGAAAATCTGCTGGTAAGAGCAGCCGATGTAACCTTAAAGGAACAGCGCAAACTGGTGCTGGTCGTCAGAGAAACCCCACTGCACAAAGGACATCTGCGGCTGATGACCATGGCGGCCGACATGGGCGCCCATATTCTGCCTCCGGTCCCCTCCTTTTATCACATGCCCAAAACCATTGATGATATCATCGACCAAACCATCGGCAAAATATTTGACTATCTGGGCATCGAACACGATCTGTTTAAACGCTGGGGTGATGGATCAAAAGACTCCGAAAAGCAAGGCTCCCCCTTGAAAGCGCTTTAGAAACCGCAATCCTGCCAATTCAATCTTAAAGCAACATTCTAAAAGAGGGCTCGGTATTATGGACAGTTATTTAAAAATGATGAAACATATGGCCGATTTGTATCGTCAATATGAAACACAAATGACTGATATTGCAGCTGATACCGTGGACTTTGCTGGATTTATAAAAAATTTAGACGAATCACGATTTCATCAGATGATGGCCGGCATTCCTAAATTGTTCGGGAGCGTGGTAGATCCTCTTTTTGGACATCAATTTGCCTTAAAGGATTTGAAGCGGCTTACAGAAACTGACAACCGGTGGGCTGAAGTGATAGGTGTCACAAAAAACATGCCGCTCCATATGGACCTGACCGACCCGGCCTATGAAAGACGGGCTTTTGAAACCGCGGCGCTGCTGATGGACCTTTACCCAGAAGAGGATGAACTGCGGGCGGTTGATAGGCACATTGTCATCGAGCAGCAGAAACACCCTGTCATGCTCCATCTTGGTTCTAAACTTGCTCTTTCAAAGATGTCTTTGAAATCGTTATCAGCGCCGATATTTAGCAGTTTTGTAGTGGCTATGTATAAAGAAAACAACCGCATTCGCACTATAACAGAGCATCCTGCAGGAGAAGATTTTTTACGACGAAAAGTGGCACAGTTAAAATGGCTGTTCGAAGGTGAAATTGACAAAAAATGGGAGCTCGTTTTTGTAGATGACGGATGTCCTGAAAAAAGTGGTGAAATTGCGGAGAGCATTATTCGACAGGAGGGTTATAGCAATGTACGCGTACTGTTTCTTGCTGATGCGATAGCAGAAGGATCTCCGGTTGCTAAAGGTCTGACATCTACGGACGATAGCCAAAAGGGAGGTGCCATTCAATACGGCATGTGGTCGGTCATTAGAGAGCAGCATGACAATGCCCGACATATTGTTATTTACACGGATTCTGACTTATCAACGAATATTGCCCAGGCCGGATTGCTGTTGCATCAGCTTGAAAATCAAAATAGGATGTGCACCATTGGGACCCGGTATGATACCGGTGGCGTGTATTGCACTCCCGTAGGCGCACAGGGACTGACCAACTACGACCACACGATGCTGGTGTTCCGTCATTTTATTCGAACCAAACTTTTGCCGCAGTTGGGAGAAGTCGTAGACACCCAATGCGGTTTCAAGGCATTTAAAGCAGAGGTGTTAAAAAAAATGCTGGAACGAATGACTGACAAGCGCTTCTCGTTTGATATGGAACTACTGTTGCTGACGGCGCTGCACAGCGGCCGGGGGGGCATTTGATATGGAACTACTGTTGCTGACGGCGCTGCACAGCGGCCGGGGGGGCAATGCCGTGGGAAAAGCGCCAATAGTCTGGATAGAAAGCAATGAGGAGTCAAATTTCTATACTGCACAAGCGGGAGACGCGGATAAATAGAGGAGCGATCTGAAAATTTGGATTCATTACGTTGGAAAAAGGTGAGATGAAAACAATTGCATGGAATTTTTTCAAATATCCATTTCAGTTTGTATTTGCCCTATTAGTTTTAATGATCACTCAATTATGCGGTTTATTAAAAAGGGGTATTCACTTCATTTTTCTAAGAAAACAACTTCTTTAAGACCCATTGATGCCATAAATTCAACTATAAATAACACTCCCGCCTTAATTAATTTCCATGTAAGCGTTGCTGTACAGGTATTTCGGAGAATTGAGCTCCAATATCATATAGAGAACGATCTTTCCTTTGTTTGTACCACATCACTTCTGCTCTGCAAACGTCCTTTCCATGAAAACCCTTTATTTCAGGTATGCTGTCAACCCATTTGATAATTATATCTGATCCCGGTTTGATTTCAACGTTCGAGGTAAAGTGTATTCCACCCGGACTGTAGCTGTCCATTTTGCCATGATGATAAGACTCTGAATCAGATCTCGCAAAAGCGATAAGGGCATGATACTGAGTGCGCTTAAATTTCCGTTGTTCAACATGAGTTTCTACTTCAAATCTCTTTACACTTAAAACCTTATCTAACCAAGCAGAAGTATACTCGGCTATTTCCTCCCAACCCGGCTCTTCTAAAACGGCATGGCCGTGATGTTCGAACTCCTTGTAGACGGCAACCTCCTTGTATTTATCGGCAATTTTTCGGACAACAGGTGCGGGTGTAATTTTGTCCTCAGTTCCGGCGATAATCAATACCGGACAGGTCACCTTTGATTCATCGACCTTAGATGCTTTCTTTGAATCCAGAAGCCAAAATCCTTGTTCAAGCACAACTCGGCCCGACTCATAAACGAGTTTATCGAACTTTTTTTTCTTCACATCAGCTGGAAGTACGCCAAGCGTCGAATATGACGCTTCTTTAAAAGTCTGCCTTCCAGGTTTTTTCCAGAATTTCCAGGTGGTCAGAGTACTCCAAAAGCTTCTTATTACAGAGGGTTTTAGCACCATAATGCCATATGGGGCTGCCGGCGTTAATAAAATTGCCGCTTCGGCCAGATCGCGACTTGCAAGAATTTGGGTGAGAAGCCCCCCCATTGAATGTCCCAT
>JAFDDW010000394.1 GCA_019310665.1 Deltaproteobacteria bacterium | reverse complement strand
TGAATGAAAGTACAGGTGCTTTTAGCTAAAGGACACATGAATGGATCTATTAAAACGTGAAAACTTCGCATCAGGTGCCCCCTTTGAAGACAAAGCCGGCTACAGCCGGGCGGTCAAAGTCGGCAACATGGTTTTTGTCGGCGGCACTACGACCACCAACTCCCAGGGCGAAGTTGAAGCGCCCGGGGACGCTTACCTTCAAACCAAAATTATCCTGCAAAAAATTGAAGCGGTTTTAAAACGGGCCGGTGCCAAAATGTCCCATGTTGTCAGGGTCCGTTTTTATGTCACCGATATCAGTCGCGGACAGGATTACATCAGGGCCTATTCGGAATGGTTTAAAAATATCAGACCGGTTATTACCATGGCCGAAGTCAGGGCCCTTGCCCGTCCGGACCATCTCGTCGAAATAGAGGTGGATGCCGTAATGGGGTCATACCTGACTTCCCGGTTGACATAACTGCCCTTTATATATTAAAGCTGGTTCAAAATTCTGCATTTGAATCAGCTATTAAATGCTTTTCGACCATAAAGATGTCACCGCTTATACCGCAAATCCGTTTTTCGAAACATAATTAGGAAAATGCCAAAACAATAGATACATTTTCCGATCACACAAAGGAGGTGATAACTTCAACGGGTACCGATGAATCCAGCATTATAAAATCAAATTACGGAGGAGGGAAATGAAAGTGAAAAAAACAATTATATTGATTTCTATCATCCTGGTTGCAATTTTCGTTACCACCCTAACTTTTGGCAGCTTAGACGCCCAGGCTGCCGACAAAGTCTATCGCCTTAAAATCCAGTCCGCCTATCCGCGCAGTGACCCTTCCATGGAGTTGTTGAAGGATTTCGCATCAACGGCGAAAAGAATGAGCAAGGGACGCATCAGAATACAGGTGTTTGCCGATCCGGAACTGGTTCCGGCCGAACAGCTGTTCGAGGCCACTCAGAGGGGAACCCTGGATATGCTGCACGCCGTTGCAGCCATGTGGGGCGGCATTCTCCCGATCGGTGAAGTGGAGTTTGGGTTGCCCTATGCCTATAATCTCCCGGGCGAACCGGATATTTTCACCGCCGGCAAGCAGATTCGCGATCTGTTTTATAACACCGGTTTTGTGGATTTGCTGCGCGAGGAGTACGCCAAACAGGGCCTTTACTGGCTGGATGTTCATTCCTATGGGCCTATTTTCACCATGTCGACCAAGAAAATCACGACCTGTGATGACATGCGGGGATTAAAATTCAGGGTCGAAGGATCCTGGGCCGATTATTACAATGCCCTGGGGGCCCGCGGAACCTATATCAGCGGTATGGACGCCTATATGGGACTGAAACTGGGAACCATCGATGCCTCCCAGTGGGATGTCAGTGCCATCACCGGTCTGAACTGGCATGAAGTTGCGCCTTACTGGCTTATGGGCGGACAGAATGATGTGGTTGTGGGGCATATTTTGTTTAATATGAAGTCCTGGAATGCGCTGCCGGACGATCTCAAAAATGTAATGACCGCCGCCGCTGAAGATTATTTTAATAAACTCCTCAAGATCTATGTCGGAGAGCTGAAAAAAGTGGATGATCTGGTAAAGGCGGGAAAAGTCATCAAGAGCGAGATAGATGCTGCCTGTGACCGCAAACACGAAGAAGCGGCCTTGGTACTCTGGGACAAAATAGCCCAAAGGGATCCTGCCGCGGCCAAAGCCATTGGTATCATCAAAGACTGGAGAAAAACCCTGAAATAATATGTAAGCGCGAAATTCAAAAATCACGCAGACTTCTCCAACACCGTTAACCTAAAAAAGCTGGGAGGGTGCGCAGGCACCCTCCTGGTATTTTGATCCCGTTCCACTAATCGGAAATCCGAATGAGAGGCGGCTGCAATGAGTCAAATCGTCGATAAATTTTTTGGCTGGGTTGATATAGTCGTTGAAAGGTCCAGCAAGATTGTCTGCTATCTGGTCTTTGTAATCATGGTCATCACCGCCGCTGATGTAACCGCCAGGTATGTCTTTAACCATCCGCTGGTCTGGGGTTGGCTGACGAACCGGTTGCTGTTCGGTGTTTTCATCCTCTTTGCCGGCGTTTATACCCTGAGCAAGGGCGAACACATTCGCATAGAAATCTTTTACGACCATTTTCCGCCCAGAATTAAAAGGATCGCACGCTGGATCACAATGGTCGCATTTGGTTCCTTCATGGGCGTTCTGGTCTGGCAGTCATCCTGGATGGGCTGGAACTCTCTGATGATGAAAGAAAAAGCTGCCGGCGCCTTTCGCATTCCCTTGTATCCCTTTAAGCTGCTGATACCCCTAGTGGCTTTTCTGTTTCTTTTAGAGGGCATCTCTTATTTTCGACGGGACGATGATTGATCAACAGGGATAAATCACTATGAGCATAGGATTGGCGACAGTTCTTTTATTTGGCGGGCTTATTTTCCTCTTGGCCATGGGCGTTCCGGTTGTTTTTGCGCTGGGCGGCATCAGTGTTCTAATTACTTTTTTGCTGGACGGCTCCAATGGCCTCTATATCGTTGCAACCACCACCTACCGCCAGATCACAGACCCGGGATTGATTACAATCCCCCTGTTTCTTCTGATGGGCAATTTTTTAATCCACTCCGGAATTTCCGATCGTCTGTTTAAAGCACTCAATTTATGGCTTTCGGGCATCAGAGGTGGCCTGGCCATCGTATCCGTCGGTGTCTGTGTCGCCCTGGCCATGTGCGGAGGATTCGGCCCCGGCATCCTCACCATGGGACTCATTGCTGTTCCCGCCATGCTCAAACACCGCTATAATAAATCCCTGGCCCTGGGCAGTGTTATGGCCGGCGGAGTTTTGGGAGAAATCATTCCTCCCAGCATCATTATGATAATTTTTGCCTATATTTCGCGTATTTCCATTGGCAAGATCTTTTTTGGAGGGGCCATACCCGGGTTTATCACCGCCAGTCTGTACATTATTTACATAACCGTAAGATGCTATCTTCAACCGGACCTGGCACCCAGAGCTGACGAGGAGGCCACCTTGAAATCCAGGGTGGTGGCGCTGAAGGATATCGTTTCCCCCGCCCTGCTGATTGTTCTGGTATTGGGCTCAATTTTTTTAGGCATCGCCACACCCTCCGAGGCTGCCGGTGTCGGTGCTTTCGGCTCATTTCTGATCTGTATTATCCATGGCCGGCTAAGCGGGAAGGTGATCACGAATTCCTGTCTGGAAACCATGAAGATCAGTGGCATGGCCCTGTGGATTCTGGTTACAGCCACGCTTTTCGGTGTGGTGTTCACCAGTGCGGGGGCTCAAGATATGCTTATGGAATTAATTGAAGGGCTGACGGTTAACCGATGGCTCATTCTGGTCGCCATGCAGCTGATTCTTCTCATGTTCGGCATGTTCATGGACGACTATGCGGTATTAACAATTTGCGCACCCATCTTTATCCCGATTGCGGTAATGCTGGGGTTCGATCCCACCTGGTTTGCCATCATCTTTATTCTCAACATGCAGGTGGCTTACTTAACGCCGCCCTTTGGCTGGGCGCTCATCTTAATGAAGGGCGTCGCTCCCCCGGAGGTCCATACCAAAGACATCTGGCGATCAAGGCGTCGCTCCCCCGGAGGTCCATACCAAAGACATCTGGCGATCAATTCCCCCATTCGTTGCCATACAGCTGCTCGTTTTAATATTGACCATGTTGTTTCCTCAACTCGCGCTGTGGCTTCCTGAAAAAATGATGTAGTATCCGGATACCGCCCGGCAGAAGGGAATTGGCGAAAGCGATTGGGTGGTCATATTCACGATATTACGGCACAAGATGCAATCTGTGTGTTGATGCGATTTCTGTGATCCGATTTCGTTTCACACCCACTTCTTTTGCAAAGTCAGGCCAGCGGCGAACTGCCGCACTAACATCTGCAAGTATGTCCATAGGTTTCTTAATTCTGAACTGTTTTGCCACTTCGATGAAATCCTGCTTCTCAAAACCGTCACGTTTCCCGTTAATTGTCATCTGATGGCGATTCGTCCATTCGCCCTCTGAGTTATAGCTCCAAATTACATCGAAAGCAGGGGCAAGATGCCAGTTACCATCTCGATCCATGAGAAAGGCTATATTACGCGTATGATCATCCTGATTGCGGGCGATAACGTTGAATACCATTCGCCTAAAGAGCTGACGAAGAACTTGTTGTCCCAGTCCTAATTGCTGACAAGTGGACATGGCTGTTTCGTATCCATACTGACCAGGCATTTTAAAATCGTAGTGGCCTAATGCGCAAAACGATTGCATATGGATTTTGTCTGAATTGTTAGTCCGGTCAAATCTACGTGTCATAAAATGTGCTCGTCCATTTTCCTTCATCAGCCGGCATTTGGTCATCTCGATTCCTGCGGCCTTTGCCATGAGATGATAGGCATACTCTATTTTCCCATAGCCTTCGGGGTCACCCAGGGTATTGTCATTTATACCGTCAAACTTAATGATCCAGTACTCAAATCCATCTGGTGCTTGCACCTGGCCTGATCTGACATCCTTAGTCTTTGGATTCCACGCGATGACTGCTTTTGCCCTGGCCCCGCCAGCTGAAGTTCCCACTCGAATGATCGTGTCCAAAGCCGTTAACTCATCATTGGATAAATTCACAAGCAAGTCTTCTCTATCCGAAAGGATCTTCCTGGCAAGTGCCACTAACTCAGAGACTTCAACACGAGCCGCCTTCTTTGGGGTAACAAGCGCAGGTACAAACTCCAG
>JAFDDW010000393.1 GCA_019310665.1 Deltaproteobacteria bacterium | reverse complement strand
CGTATTGCTTGAAATCAGCCGGGAAGATCTTGAAAAAATTAACGATGAAGACAGCGCCCTGGGATGCGCTATCATGAAAAATCTGGCCCAGCACCTGCTGGATCGGCTCAAGGAAACCCGGCAGGAGCTGAAGATCCATTTTAAAACCCTTTTCCGATCGATGCATACATAATTAGGGTTAACCGGTTTGCCGGTTGCCGGTTTGCCGGTATTTACGGAGGTACAAAATCGTTTATATCTTTTTCCGGATAACGGGATAACGGGCCAACGGGATAACCTAATAATGAACCCTCAAGAAGAAATCAGACACCTCAGGGAATCTCTCAAGCAGGCTGAAAATGTCCAGGCCGAGCTCGATCTGCGGGCTTTTAACCTGAAAACGCTTTATGATGTCAGCAAGGACATATACAGCAGTGTGGAATCGGAAACGATCATCAGAAATTTCCTGCTGATGACCATGGGCAATTTCGGTGTCATGGCCGGTTTCGTTTTGCTGCAGGACGAATCCTCCGATACCAACGGCCAGTTTGTGGCCATCGGGTTTCAGGATGAAAACCATGATGTCCTTGAAAATGCAGCCATCCGGTTATTGGAATTGCCCAAAACGGCATCCGCACCCATAGACCCCTCGTCCTCTAAACATGCTAGATTTTTTCCCGAATCAGTGAATTTGTTGCTGCCGTTCGAGGTGGTACCGGCAACTCCCGGGCTGCTGGGGCTTGGCGCCAAGCTGATCGGCGAGCCCTTTAACGACAATGACGTCGAACTGCTCGACACCCTGATCAACAATCTGGTGGTGGCCCTGAAGAATGCCAAATCTTTCGAACAGATCCGGATGCTTAACAAAAATCTTCAACTGAAAAATATCGAACTTGAAAAGACCCTCGGTGAGCTCACAAAGGCTATGCACAAAGTGGAAATCCTGGAAAGTGTCAAGGCAAGTCTGAGCAAATTTGTACCTGCCACCGTCAGCCGGATGATTGAGAAATCCCCCAACGGCGAAATGCCTGAAAGCAAGGAGAAGGATGCCTCCATCCTTTTTCTAGATATTGAGGCCTACACCAAAATCTGTGAACGACTGGGCGACGCCGAGATGAATGATATCATCGAAAAGCATTTTTCCGCCTTTATTGATGCCATCTATACCAACAACGGCGATGTCAACGAGACGGCCGGCGACGGCTTGATGGTATTATTTCTGGACAAAGACAAAGAGCAAAACGCATTAGGCGCTGTGCGCACCGCGCTGCAGATCCGTGAAGACACCATTAAAATTGGTGAAGAATGCAGTTCGCTATACCGCCCTTTGGAAATCAATATGGGAATCAATTCAGGCCTCGCCTTTGTGGGGGCCGCCAAGTTCGACAGCATTACCGGCTCCCGCTGGACCTATACCGCCCGGGGAGGAATCACCAACGTGGCCGCCCGGATTGGTGCCCAGGCCAAGGGCGGCAAGGTTTTTATTTCCAAAAGCACAGCAGATCGCATAAAAGATCATTTTTCGCTCTCGCCCCTGGGCAAATTTAATTTAAAGAATGTAAGCGAAGAAGTCGAAATATTTGAAATCTAATGAATTCGTGAAAAACCGAATTCATTTAAATTAACAAACGAACAACCACCATTTGACATTTTTCTGTGTGGGAGCGGCATCCTGCCGCGATAGTTTTTGTATCCAGCTTGCTCTAATCGCGGCTGGAAGCCGCTCCCACAGCCTATCTGATTTATTTTTTGCGCTGAAGCGTCAGCATCGTGATATCATCTTCCTGAGGGGCTTTGCCGATATGCGCAAAAAGGTGGGTTGCGATCTTTTGCGTGAGTCCCAAGGCGCTATCCACAGGCTGGGACAATAATGAGAATAGACGCCTTTTGGTAAACCGCTCTTCGCTTGGAGAGCGTGCGTCGATCACTCCATCTGTAAATGCAAATAAAATTTCACCGGGTTGCAGCTGAATCTCTTGGTATTCAAATGTCGCATGAGGAATCAAACCTACAGCCGGACCGGTCGGCACCAGCCTTTCCTTTACGCCATCTTGATCAATGACAAATACAGGTTCATGGCCGCCGTTAACATAAATCAGCTTCCCATTTTCTGGATCTAAAACACCGAAAAAAAGCGTGGCAAACATACACATCTCATTGTTTTGGGCGATGTAATCATTGGTCAATGAAACCGCGCGCATCGCTTCGACGGGGCTGTATGGTGTGTTTGACGCTGAGTCGCGCTTACCGCCAACCGTATGCGATGGTGTATCAATCATTGAGGTTTTCAACTGAGCCTGTCCGGAAAATATGCGGATTAAGCTACGATACAGGGCCATGAAAAGCGCCGATCCCATGCCTTTATCACACACATCACCGATAACCAATCCAATGTAACCGCCCGGCAGCACAAATGCATCATAAAAGTCGCCGGAGACGCGCCTGGCCGGGGAAAAAAACTCCTCAATGTGCCAATTGGGCAAACGCGGCAACTGTCTGGGTAAAAAGTTCATCTGAATTTGACGGCATTTTTCTATCTCCTGGTCGAGGGCCCGGGAATAGGCTTCAATTTTTTGGTTGGCTTTTCCCAGTGACTGCAGCGAATGGTTTAGATTGGTAAAAAGGCATGCGTTTTCTAAAACCATGGCCACCTGGGTGGCGGTGACCCGCATAAGCTCGACGATTTCCTGTGTAAAATGGTAGGGTCTAGAATGCTTGAGCGTCAGAATTCCCAGAAGCACCTCGCCGATGATGACCGGCAGAGCCAAAGCCGAACGAGCGCGATAGGGTTGATCAGGGAAGGTTAGCCAGCGATCATCATTTTCCGTGTCATGAACCAGGCCAATCTTTCGATGATGTCTAACCCACCCGGCAAGTCCTTTTGTAAATGCCGATTCGATAAGCACAGACTTGAGCTCCGGCGAGATTTCACCGCGAGATAGAATACTGTCGGCCACGCCGCCGTCACTGTCGAGTAAAATGAGACTGCCACGGTCTGCACCGGTCAGTGCGATTGAGATATCAATCGTTTTGCGCAACATGACTTTGATGACGGCGGGTTCATCAGGTGACCTGGCCATAGAAATGAATCGTTCAAACAGCTCAGACTGGGCTTTGAAGGCCGCACCCAATGCATCCGCGCTGAGGATGCTGCTGAGCTTTTCGGCTACCATGCTCTCCATTGAGGTGCCCTCCTGCATTTAAGAGTTAGTATCTTAGTTCTGAGATTGTTGTTTTTAGTGGCAAGAAATTTATTGACATCTTTGTAGATCCCTATCTATGCAGGCTTCATAGGAATCTGAGCGGGCTTTCAATATTTTTTGTTTGGTCATTTGAATTTTGGTGATTCGAATTTGCTTCGAATTTCGGCCAATTTTATAAGATCAGGCGAATTTCGGATTTCCGGTTTGTCCGGGTTAGGGGTCAGAGGGAAATTTCAGGAGCAACTTGTATCGGCGGAATGCGGAATGAGATCATAAACCCGGTTCGATTTCACACATGAAACCCTCTTCAGGTCATACGGTCGTGAAAGAAATTTAGAAGTAGAAATACTATACCACATTGTATCACATTATTATCCATTTAGATAAACATTAAATTGACTTAAGTCAAAAACCTTAAAAAATAGCATGGGGACATCCATAAATATACGAATTTTAG
>JAFDDW010000392.1 GCA_019310665.1 Deltaproteobacteria bacterium | reverse complement strand
CGGTGAATACATCATTTTAAATCACAGCAACCCAGGTCTAAATAATTATTGCCATATTAGTATTATTGCCTAAATAAAAAACCGCATAATCGGTCTGGTTTCTGAACGCCTTGCACATTCAACAAAGCCAGCCTTTTTAAAGAAGGAGGCCAGGCCCGTCCATGCGAAGACATCGGCTGTTTTCCCCTTTTTAGGCTCGACCGGATAGCCTTCAACAATCTTCCCTCCCTGTTTTCTGACGTAATCGACAGCGGCCTTTAAAATTCTGACACTCAGACCCTGTTTGCGGTAATCCTTATGGATGAAGAAGCAGGAAATGGACCACACCGCCCGGTCATCCACCTTTTTAAGGATTCGTGAGCGGCCCAGCGCGGGAAAACTCTCCCGGGGCGCCACCGAACACCATGCCACCGGCTGCTTGTCCGAATAGGCCAGAAGTCCCGGTTTTTTTCCGGATTCAACTATGGCTTTCATAGCCTGACGGTTGGCCTCACCTTTTTGCTGTTCAAACTCTTTGCGGGTTAACCGCCACAGCATGCACCAGCACCCGCCGCATGCTCCCCTTTCACCAAACAGGGTCTCAAAATCAGCCCACCTTTTTTTTGTCACCGGGTGAAATTCAAGGTTTAGGTTTTTAGCCTGTTTTGTCTTCATAATTTTTCCCGTGCCAAAATCGCATAAACAGAAGCCCACTATTGCGCAATCTTCAGCCTATATTTTTCTCACAAAAATAAAGTCGTCTTGGATGTCACTTCCGACTTTGAATTTTGCGCGGTCGACAATCTGAAACTTCCATTTTTTGTAGAATGAATTGGCCCGGTGGTTTAATTCCCACGAACTTAGCCAGACAGACCGGTATCCTCTTGAAAGCGCCTCTTCTATACATGCTTTCATCAATGTGTTCCCGACGTCGCGACCATAATACTTGCGGCGTAAATAAAAACGAACCAATTGTATCGTATCAGGATCTTTAACACATTCCGGAGGGGTTTCAGGCTGCAGATAGGCGTAGCCGGCGGGCGAAGCGTCTATTTCAAGGATTATAAAAATTGATTGATCGGTATTCAGCTGTGCCTTAATGTCTTCGACTTTAAAAGCCGTTTGCAGATGGTCCGCCATGTCTTCCGGGGCCGTCTCCTCCGAGAAGGCCTCGTAAAATGACAACTTGCCAAGCTCGACCAGTAAGTCCACGTCAGCCGGGCCGGCATTTCTAATGCTAATTTCAGGCAATATGGTAGATTTCTTTTCCATATTACCACTTTTCGGTGTTCTTGAAAAAATCACTGATAAAACTTATCTTACCGTTTTCCATTTCCAGTATGGTGACTCCCTCGTTTTCATAGGGTTCTTTACGTCGGTTCATCCCGCGGTTGGTCCAGTGTACAGCCGCCTGATCGCCCTGGCGAATGACTCTTACAACCGTAAAAGACAATTCAGGGTATTGGCGGAAAAAGATCTTTAAAAACTTCAATATGCGGTTTTTGCCAACCAGCGGTTGAGTTTTCGGAAAGTAAAATTCTGCCTGGGGGGCAAGCAAATTGTCCGCTTCATCCAGGGCCTGCTCGCTAAGAACCTCAAAAAATTTTAAAAATGTTTGTTCTTTAGACATCGGAAAAAGATCCTATTTTCACATAGTCAGTGGTCACGGTCGTCTCAATTTTTTTCCGGTTTCGAGATAATAATTCATTGATTTTTCCCAGAATTTCATTGCTTCAGTGAATTTTTCCTCTGTAAACGCTTCGAGAAATTGATTGCCTTCTTCGCACAGAGCAGTGATGACATAGGTTATCTTCACCTTCGATACATTTGCTGCTTTTTCATCCACCGCAATTGTGAGCCGGGCGATTCTGGATTCCGGTGTGGCCCGAACAAATTCGATTTCCCGGCTGTGAACATCTCTTTTGGTAATGATCCAGATCGTATCTTTTTCGCCTTCCTGCCGGGATAGAAATACGCATCCCTCTTCGGCCAACCCGCTTTCCGAATGCAGCAGGGTGTAATCCCACCCCTCCAGCCATTGGGCTTCCTTTACCGGGCAGAGAAGATCAAATACTTTGGACGGGTCAGCACTAATGGTTTGCTCATAACTTCTGGCGATATGTTTGGCTTGGAATGATGGGCTGATCGTCTGGGGCATTGAGAATCTCCTACTCGGATTTAAGAGCGCCGAACTCAACCCACACTCCCTCATTTTGCTTTAATAATTTCTGATAGATATAATGAGCGCATGCGACATCCTCGACCGCTAAACCCAGGGATTTAAATAGCGTGATTTCCTCCGATGATGCCCGGCCGCCAATTCTGTCCAGAAGAATTTCTCCGATCTCTCCCCGGATATGATCATCACCGATGGCGCCCTCTTTTTTGGGAAAAAGAAAGTCACCTGCCTCATTGACCGTCGACTCTCTGCGGTCCACAAATAGTTTTGACTTCACTACGACTGCCGTATCCAATTCCCTTGCAAAGGCCACACTGGATCCCACCGCGTTGATGTGGGTTCCCGGTGAAATCCAATTCCCCTCCAGTATCGGCTCGGTTGCCGATGTTACCGTGCAAATAATATCGGCCCCACGGACTGCCTCTTCGACGGTATCGGCTGCCTTTATGGGAATATTGCAGTCGGTGGACGCCTGATCGGCAAATTTTTGGGCATGATCAAAATGTTGACTCCAAACTCTCACGCCGGTGATTTTTCGAGCGACCTGCATGGCCTCAAGGTGGGTTCTGGCCTGTACTCCTGAACCTAAAATTGCCAGATTGGCGGCATCATCCCTGGCAAGTAATCGGGTCGCTACGCCGCTGACAGCTGCGGTGCGAATAGCGGTGATTTTACTCGCATCCATCATGGCCAGCAGGCGGCCGTTTTTGGTTTCAAACAGCATCACGGTCCCTTGGTGAGAGTCATAGTCAGTTGTGTGATTGCCCGGGAAAACACTGATCGCTTTTAATCCCATCACCCCGGTGTCTCCCAGATAGGCCGGCATCATTCCGATAAGTCCGGTTTTATCCGGCAGCCACATGGCATGGCGCAGTGGGTTGACGGCATTGCCGCGGTTCAGCATTCTGAGGGTTTCCGTCATGACATCCATGCATTCGCTCATCGAGAGCCGTTGGTGCACTTCATGATGGTTGACTATGAGGACTTGCATCGAAAATACTTTCCTTTAAAGTACCGTTTTCAACGTCTCGAGACTAATATTTCCGCCGCAAATAATAACAATCACATTTAGCCCGGAAAAACGATCCGCCTGCTTCTTAAAGGCGGCTACAGCCACGGCTGCAGAGCCTTCGATCAGCATATGCTGGGTCTGTATAAACTCGCGCAGACTATCCTTGATTTCCTCTTCGGTGACGGTAATATAAGCATCGACGAATTCACGGCATAGATCCAGGGTAATGGAGCCCGGCTCAATGCCGCCGGCCGTGCCGTCGGAAAGGGTGGGCAGGGAGGGCAGGTCCAGAATTTTGCCAGCCTTGACCGACTGGATCATTACCTGGGAATTTTGTGGCGAGCATCCGACTATTTGTACACCGGGGATTTGGGGTTTGAGAAATCCCCCAATTCCTGAAATCATTCCCCCGCCGCCTAAAGCAACAAAAACAGCATCAATCTGATCCAGTTGCTTTGTCAATTCAAAGG
>JAFDDW010000391.1 GCA_019310665.1 Deltaproteobacteria bacterium | reverse complement strand
ATTGATTGCGTCTTTGGCGATGGGAGATGAATCCTGGAATATGAAAGGCTGTCTTCGACTGCTGGGTAAGTTTGTTGAAAGCGGGCAGAAGATTCGTGACAGTGGTTTGCTGGAAGGGCAGATTAAAGCGGCAGAAAAAAGCAATGATCATGACCTGCTGTTAAAGCTGTTGAACCAAAAACAAAAAATGGCCGAACGCAGTGAAAAACAAAAAATGGCCATTTTAAGCGAGAAATGAAGCTTCCCGTAGAGGGAAGAACGAATTGTTAGACGATTATCGTTTGCTGCTGATAAACTGATGTACCGGGGAGGCATGATTTTATGGCCAGAAAACCTGCTGTAAAAAAAGAAAGCAGTAAGAAGACACAGGTGAAAGCATCCACCAAAAAGGTTGCTGCCAAAAAGAAAATCGCCAAAAAGCCCGTCAAAAGGCCTGTTAAAAAGCTTGCAAAAAAGACGATTGCCAAGAAAAGCGCTGCGAACAAAAAAAGCGTTAATAAGACAACCCCAAAAGCGATCAAAACGCTATTGTCCAAGGGCAAAAAACAAGGGTATCTTACCTATGACGAAATAAACGAGGCCTTACCGGAGGACCTATTGTCTCCGGAGCAAATTGATGAGACCTTGATGCTATTTTATGCCAACAACATTGAGGTCGTTGATAAAAAGCATCAAAAGAAAGTCGTTAAGCTCAAAAAAACCAAAGAAAAGAAAGCGGTCACCAAAAGCTCTGCCGGTCCTGACTTTGGGACGGTAACCGATCCGGTTAAGATGTATCTTCGCGAAATGGGCCTCGTCACCCTGTTAAGCCGGGAAGGGGAAGTCGTTATTGCCAAAAAAATAGAAGCCGGTGAACAGGAAATACTTCGCGCCCTTCTTGAGAGCACCACCGGAGTTGAGGCTATCATTGATCTGGGTGAAAACATTGAAGAAGGGGCCCTGCGCCCCAAATATGTGTTAAGAGATATTGACGAGGGCGATACCTACGCCGATGAAGTGGTCCAAACTGAAAGGTTTTTGGGAACCATTCATGGTATTAAGGAACTCCATAATGAAAATATGAGGTATCGGGAAAAATTATTTTCTCAAAAAATAAATTCCGAAAAACAGCGCAAAATTAGAAGAAGTATTGCCCGACGCGCAAATAAGATTTTTGAATTGCTTAAGGATTGGCGCCTGGAGGCCAGTGTCATTGATGGTATGGAAGGAAAAATTCGATATCAAATTGGCTGGTTCGATGGGATGATTAAAAGATCCACCGAAAGTGCCGATTTATTTGATACATCAATTACAGAGTTGCGTGACAACTTAAAAACCAAAACCAAATTTGTCAAATGGGCCGGCGCGCGCAGTAATTTAACCAAAAATGAGCTCGGTACTCGATATGCGGATCTAAAAAAGATTGAGGAAGACAGCCAAGCTAAAGAAACTGAACTGAAGACCAACAGCCGTAGTTTAAAGCGGATTATGGCCGGTGTTGATGAAGGCCGCTTCAGGGCCAAGCTGGCCAAAAGCGAGCTCACCAAAGCCAATTTGCGTCTGGTTGTCAGCATTGCCAAAAAATATACAAATCGCGGTTTGCAGTTTCTGGATTTAATCCAGGAGGGTAATATCGGTTTAATGAAAGCCGTAGACAAATTTGAATATCGCCGGGGCTACAAATTCAGCACTTACGCCACCTGGTGGATACGGCAGGCCATCACCCGGGCCATTGCGGATCAAGCTCGAACCATCAGAATTCCGGTCCACATGATTGAAACGATTAATAAACTTATTCGGACTTCACGCTATCTGGTTCAGGAGCAGGGCCGGGAGCCCACCCCGGAGGAAATCGCGGAGAAAATGGAGATCCCCCTTGAAAAAGTTCGCAAAGTGCTGAAAATTGCCCGGGAACCCATTTCACTGGAAACCCCGATCGGTGAAGAAGAAGACAGCCATCTGGGAGACTTCATAGAGGACAAAAAGTTCATGCTTCCCTCCGATGCCGCTGTCAATATGAATCTTGCCGAACAAACCCGAAAAGTTCTGGCGACATTGACGCCGCGAGAGGAAAAGGTGTTGCGTATGCGTTTTGGCATCGGGGAAAAAGCAGATCATACCCTTGAAGAAGTGGGACAGGATTTCGCGGTAACCCGTGAGCGTATCCGCCAGATAGAGGCCAAAGCGTTAAGAAAATTGAGACATCCCACCCGCAGCCGTAAGCTGAAAAATTTTATTGATACATAATTCCGGCGGAGCCGGAATTATATATTTTCGATTATATGAAGACGCTTGTAAAACTATAATCAAGGTGCCGATTGACAAAACTTTAGGATAGCGTTAGATAACTTGGCCATTGACGGGCCCATAGCTCAGCTGGCAGAGCCACCGGCTCATAACCGGTAGGTCCCTGGTTCGATCCCAGGTGGGCCCACTCCGTTTTTAATTAGATTCCGAACGAGGTGCCGATGGCATGCATTTTTGGCTGATGGAAGACCAAATTCTTATCCCTCCGGGTAAATTTTCTGGATGGCGGCTTATGGCGTTACAATTGGGCCATGCATACCATTGCGACAAGCGTGGGTTTTGAGACCCGCGCTTTTTTAATATCTTTTTTCTGGAAAGGGTATGACCTGGATTTTGCACCAGTCCTCCAGAGGCGGACCAGTCCTCCAGGCGGACAAGTCGGAGGATTTCATATTCTCATTAATTTTCATGCAAGATTCAGGTGGCAGGTCCAGAGGTGATCATGGTTCCTAAAATATCAGATATTATTCGTGTCCTGAACGACATAGCACCTCCATCACTGGCTGAGGAGTGGGACAATATCGGATTGCAGTTGGGCGATCCGACCGGGTCGGTTAAAAAAATCTGGGTCGCGTTGGATCCTACTATTCATGTCGTCAAGGCTGCCTGCGCTCAAGATATTGATATGTTGATCACTCACCATCCGCTGATTTTTAAGCCCATAAAAACCATCGATTTCCAGACCCCATTGGGCGCAATCATTGATCTTGCCTGCCGGCATCATTTGACCATATTTTCAGCGCATACCAACCTGGACAGTGCCTGGGGCGGGCTCAACGATATTTTTGCCCATCGGATTGGACTCCAGGACTTGAAACCCCTGGCGGCGGGTGCGGAGTCTAAGCAGTTTGATTGTGATAATGATCCCTTGGTTTCTAAACCAGACCGGCCTGGCATCGGACGGGTTGGACACCTGGAGCATCGCACGGATTTAAAATCCCTGGCCCTATCGATTAAGAAAATCATGGATCTTAAATTTATACAATATTCCGGTGATCCTGATTTATCGATTAAAACAGTTGCTATTTGTACCGGCAGCGGGTCAGGCCTTTTATCCCATTTTTTGGCTTCCGGTGCCCAGGTATATATCAGCGGTGATATGCGGTACCATGATGCCAGGGATGTAGAAGCGGCCAAACTTGGTATCATAGATATCGGTCACTTTTCCTCAGAGCATTTTATCGTTAATGATCTGGCCGAACGGCTTAAAACCATTGTGGCTGAATCTAGCTTAAATATAACCATAGAAGCGTGTGACCTTGAAAAAGACCCTTTTGAGGTCATATTATAGGTTCTTGGGAATTATTTTTGCACATTTTGTGTCAAGATATTTTAATGTAAAAATTAAGTTACCCC
>JAFDDW010000390.1 GCA_019310665.1 Deltaproteobacteria bacterium | reverse complement strand
TGGCCTTGAACCAACCCCACTGAATTCAGCAACATCATTAAGTGCCTGTCCCGATTAGTTTAATCTATTCGGGAAAAAGCCAGTTCTTATCAATTAAAAGGGGCGCAGTTCACAAAGAACTGCACCCCTTTACTTTTTAAGCAGACTACGGTGAAGGCAATCAACCTTGAACCTTTGAACCCTTACTTATTGTTAGGTCTCCTTCTCAAACTCAAGCAGGGAATGGCCGTATCGATGAAGCGAAAAATCTGCTCCACAGGCGAGAAAATAGCGATTCCAGAACCTTTCTATTGAACGAAATTTTTTGGGATCAACTGCGCTGGCGCCGGCCACATAGACCTTGACACTGTCGAGCTTGGGGATAAGGTTTTGCTTCTGCCGTTTCCTGATAATCTGGGAGGTGTATTGATTGGTAACCTTGACCCGCTCAAAATTGTATTCTTTTGAATCCTGGATCATGTCGGAGAGGATAATCAGGATCTTTTGACGTTTTTCGTTATGGAAGATTTTATCGGCGATATTCAGCGAATTTATTATCTCTGTGTGTGGCGTTCCGCGCCTGCGCGATAAGAGTTTCTCTACTTCGGTTTGAATGTCTTTTTTAGTTTTAGCCATGTTTTGTTCATAGGATATACGATTTACCCATAAGCTTTGTTTGGGAATTTCAGCATCCACCACCGGTTTAAAGTCGATATAGGACCGACCGGTGATGGTTCCTACGATAATACGATCGCCTTGCTGAAGATTTTGATAGATTTTTTCAAACGCACTCCGGTAAAGCGTTCGCCGGGCCCGGTTGGTGCTGCCAGACATATCGACAAATACAGCCATTACCCGGGGTTGTTTTTTGTCCTTGCCGAACTTCCAGAAGGCGTCACTTTTTGCTTCCACAGAGCTCAATAACAGCATGTTACTGAGAACGATGACACACAATATTTTTAGACTCCACCGTTTCATTGGGGGTTACCTCCTCAAATCCCGTTAAAGGGACCGTTTTTTTACTATTCGCCCAGAGCCTGAACGCGCAATTGAGTGGTCGCGTCCAGCATTTTTTGAACTTTTTGGGTACGACCCTGTTTTTCATAGTCCAGGATCACCGCATGTTCCATTTCAAAAGACTTGGGCTTTTCATGGTCAGGACGTTCGCGCTGATTGATTTTGCGATAGTAATAGATGTTTTCCTGGGTTTGCTGATGAACCCGGTTGATTTTTTGTTCCTGCTCGGAAACAATTTTATTGTGTTTGGCCTCGATGGTCCTCATCTTCTTGTTGATCTGGTTGGTTTTGCGGTGTAAATGCTCCAGCAAGGGATCCGTGTCATGGGCAAAATAGGAGCACAACGTGGCGGCGGCTAAAATCACCAGGTTCAAGCCCACGAATGCGGCGCCGATAAATTTGCTGTTGCCGAAACTCCCGACCGCTCCGGCTGCGCTGAGATCGCCCAAGTACATGACGCGAACGTAGCCGATGGCCATCAGACCGGAAACGGTAAGGAGCAGAAGTGTTGCTACCCCGATGCCGTTCTTCCACCAGGGCACAGATCCTCTCTTAATGAGAATGCCCACGGCATGGGCGATCCACGGAATGGCAACGGCCACACCAAGCGCCATAATAAGCCAGTGAATTCATGGGTATTTCACCCATAACAAAAAGAAACATCAACACATAGTACTTACCCCTGGACAACTCCACACTGGGTTCGCTTCGCTCAATTTTTTTGGAGTGAGCATCATAGTCCTTGGAGATGCGCTCATATTCCTTGAGCAGAGGTTTGTGTTTTCCAGTGAGGATCTCCAATTGAGGCTCATACTTGGTCATCATCTGGCGCGCTTCGTTATTGGCCATGGCCATGCATTCCTGCTCGAATTGAGAGAAATTCGTATCATCTCTGCTGGGAATATTATTCTTTGCATCGACAATAGCGTTTTGTTGGACTTCTTTCTTGCTGTACATTTTTTATCTCCTCCCGGTTAAAAGATGGGTTATCTTCAGTGCCTCTGAATCCGGACCCACTGTTTGTTTATCAAATTGGCATTATAAGCTGGCCAAAATTATGAGCCGCAGACAAATTCGGTAATATATAAACCATTCAGATTAATTTATCGGCACTTATATTTTTTCCTTTAGAAAATTATTTTTAGCTAAAAAAATATAATATTCACCAGTAGTTAAAAAAGGAGATCGATAAGACGGTTTCAGCCTTTGCAGGTGCACTGGATATACTCAAGCCCTAGATTGCTGCCAAATTTCCGCGGCTGAAGGAATCCAAACGGAACGACAAAGACTTTGTTGAAGTGGCAATTTATCTTGCCAGAGATATGAGCGGAATGTCCTGTAAAGATTTTTGAAATAATTTCGGTGGGGTCAGCGGCGCACTAATTACCATTATGTATAATCGAATAGCAGCCGAGGCAGCACAAAATCGACGATTTAAACGAAGATTAGAAAAGGTTAAAAAGCCAATATTAAATATTTAAGATGTGAGCCTACTCTTTCCGGTTGTTTCTGTCAGGGAGCGGGACACAGTTTATCCGTGCAGTCCGGACAGACTTCGTGATTGAATTCAGAGTCGGTATGATCCGTAATATATTCTTCTATCGATATCCAGCGGCCCTTTTGATCCTTTATTTTTTTACAATCTTCACATATGGGCAAAAACGTGCCAATCGTATTTGCAAAGCTTTTTTCAAGCGCCCGGAGGCGTCTGTTCAGCATTTGCAGCAACTCGATAGCCAAGACCGGATATTTTACGATTTCTTTGCGCAGGTCCCATTGATCGATGCAAAGGGCCCTGGTATCTTCTCGGGCAATAACACTGGCTGACCTGATAAAATCATCAATCAGGGCCATTTCACCGAAATAGCAGAGAGCGCCGAGTCTTCGCAGGCATTTTTCGCCTTTTTGGCCTAAATTTTTGATAACCTCTACTTCGCCGCTAAGGATGACAAAAAGCCTTCCGTCTTGCTCACCCTCGCTGATGATCTTTTCTCCTTTGGGGTAGGTGCAATGACGGCTCAGTTTGGCGATTCGTTTCAGATCCCTGTTCTTCAGATGGGAGAAAAGTGAAACCCGGCTTAAAATTTCTGTCTCATTCATCGATCGCGGTCCTCCTCATATTTTATAATTTTAACACCTTTGCGGCCGTATCCCACAACGTTTTATGAGAATGTCGAAGTCATATTATTTTAGATCACTCCCCAACAAGCTGTTCGTAACACATTCATGTATCTAAATTCAAATCAAAAGATTAGAATTTATAATGTCTAAAAGCCGAACCACATCCGCCTGCTGGAAAGCCTCATAACCATATTCCTGTGCCATCGCAGAGTCCTGGGCTCCCGTGTAGCCCCAGGTTGCCAGCAGCAGCGTGAGCATCTTGTTTTTTGCATTAAAATAAAGGTCGAGTTCCTTCAGATTTTTTACGGAATCATCAATGAAGTAAAATTGCAGCTGGCCGAAGCGCTCCTGAATCCGCAGCATATTCTCGATCTTGGTTACGCCATGATCTCCGCTGTATATATCATCGGCATTTATTTGAAGGCCGAAATGGCGGCAGAGCCGCAAGGTGGCGTCATGGTTTTTGTTCGTCAGAATAACAAACGGGTGATTTTGGCGTCGAATCAGTTCATCCCAGAGGGGCTGATAGGTTTGATGCAGGGCCAACCAACGCTCTATATCTTTTTCTATAAAGCGCATGCGGGTATCATAGATCAGGTTGGTTCTATCGGTTAGCGGAATGTCTGTGCCGTCGGCAATGGTACCGTATTCTTCCGGGGTGAGTATTTTATTCAAATCTCCCTGCCGGTTTGAAAGACACCAGTTCATTAGCGCAATGGCATCCCCGATCGGCTGAACGTGGAAACGGTTGTTCTTAAACATCTGCCGGAGGTCAACCGGAACTTGTGCCAGGCAAGTACAAAGACTGCCTGCGGCGGCATTGTAAGCGGTCAACACCACTTCGTCCACAGAGTTAATCAGTACACCGTCAAAATCAAATATCAGCATGGCTTTTATACCGCTTGTCATAATTATGTTCCGAAATACGGATTTGCGGTATAAGTGGTTGTCACAAACAAACGTTCGAATAACGGAACGTTTGTTTGACAACCACTATATCGCGGACTTGTCGGCGATGGGGTGAAAAAACTAGCAGCTGTCTTCAAAAGGCATTTGCCTGGAAATGATTCCCTGGGGCTATAACCCCTGGTCGGCATTTTTGTCAAGCCTGCCAGGGCCTGCTTGACACATCAAACCAAACATGCTTTAGAGTAGATGATTTTAGTCTAAAACGCAGCGCCTCATATGCAACACGGCTGAACTGCTATGGTTCCCCGCAAAAATTTCAACCGACCCATGCTCCCCTTCGTCATCCCCTGACTATAATCAAACCACCACGGGTTGTCATGGCAGGCAGCGGGTCTTAATATGATTTTTACCGCTTTCCGCTTCTAAAGCTGATAGGAAAGGAGAACCACCATGAGAAAAATATTAAAAGTATTCTGCACGGGAGCCGAGCAAGACCGGCTGGCCGAAACCTATCAGGTTGTGGCAAGGTATGAGGGTTTTGTAATCGTAGAGATTACCGAGGAGAAAATTGCCTATATTACCCAAAGCTACCCGGTCGAGGATATAACCGATCTCTATACGATTCATGTTGGCGAGCGAACCATTGATACCACGCAGACGCGCATCGACGCCAAAGGGAAATTACGCGCCCATCCCGCTTACAAGGGAATAAAACGGCTTTCCACAGGTTCCCACCATCATCTGGTCCAGTTTATCGGACCGATTAAGGAGCAATGGCTAAAGGAAATTAAAAAATCCGGTGGCGAGCCTCGCGTTCCCCACGGGAACTTTACTTATGTTGTACGAGCGGATGCCAAAACTATTGCCGGCATCAATACCTTGCCCTTTGTGCGCTGGGTAGGGCATTTATCCCACAAAGATCGTATCGGGCCTTTGGTGTTGGCCCGGCCGGGAACAAAATCGGGCGATGTCGTCGAAAGATTGCCGCGAACAAAGGTTTTACCGGGTTTTTACGCGGTTGATTTTTTTTCGCCTAAAGACCTCGCCGCCGCGCTTGCCGGCATTAAAAGGCTGGGTTTTGAAATCAAAGACCAGGACAAGAAAGCGGCCCTCGTTGTGATCGAAGATCCAAAAGGCGGAGTGGCCGCGGCCAAGCGATTGCGGGAATTATCGGCCATACACGGTGTTCGGTTTATCCGCGAGCGGGTTTTCAAACGAACCTCCAATGA
>JAFDDW010000389.1 GCA_019310665.1 Deltaproteobacteria bacterium | reverse complement strand
GCCTTTGCCCTGCCATTCCTTGGATACCGAAAAAGCCACTTCCGCCATCGCACCCTGCGCAAGGGCATATACTCCAAGTCCGATTATTTTTTCAAAGCCGACTTCTCCGGTAACCGCAACAAGGGAAAGATTATTAATATAGTCTACCTGGACCATACCCTCCATATCTTCTCTGAAGAAACTTCGGCGTGCACCGAAAAAGCGGGCCCGCACATCTTTTTCATCCATGGTGTAAAAATGTTCCTGAATAAGACGGTCATCCACCGGTTTGGTCGGTCGAAACGTCACTTTCTGACCATCAAACTCCCGGGTTTCTTCCATTCGGACAGGATAAACACCGAAGAGTGACTCACGGAGGGTTCTGTTACGGTCGATGAGACCGGCTTCCTGGGCGCCGTCAAACAGTTCATTGCGAAAATCCGGATGAGCCAGACTGATCATAGCCATGGCCCTTTCCTCAATATTTTTGCCTAAAAGATTGATCATTCCAAACTCACTGACCACATAGGAGACATAGCCTTTTGGAATGACGATTGACCCCTCATTTGTATTCATATTTATCCGGCTGGTCTTGCCGTCTATGCTTCTGGCAGGTATGACAATAATGGATTTTCCCCCGGGAGACATGCCGGTGCCGATAACAAAATCAAGCATTCCGGTTACCCCTGAAAAATGATTCTGCGGAAGGGCATCGGCGTATACCTGCCCGCTGAGATCCATGGTTCGGGCAAAGTTAACCGCCACCATTTTATGGTTTTGAGAAATAATGGCGGGGTGGTTGATGTAATCAGACGGTCTGAACTCGATGGCGGCGTTATTGTGCAGCGATTGATATAATTTTTTGCTTCCAATGGCGCCGCTGGCCAATAGTTTGCCCTCATTTTGTCCTTTTAAACGATTGGTAACAACGCCGCTGGATAAAAGCTCCATCAGATCATCGCTTAAAATCTCTGTATGGACACCGAGATCACGTTTTTTTGCAAGGGCCCGGGCGATGGGCCCGGAGAGTTCTGCCAGCCCGAGCTGAAGCGTGGATCCATCATCAATCAGATTGGCGGTAATATCCGCGATAGCAGATGCTGATTCATAATCCGGCAGATTAAATGTATTCAGCAGATCTTCTTCTTTTTCTACGATACCATCAACTTCATTTAAATGAATAAAGCTGTGGCCCGGAATTCTGGGCATATTAGGATTCACCTGGGCAATGACGGTGGCCGCCGATTGGGCCGCGGACAGGGTAACATCTACCGAAATTCCCAGACTCATCCAGCCATTGTCATCGGGCGGAGAAACCTGAATAAGTGCGAAATGAAGTGGCAGCAATCCTTTTTTGAACAACTCGGGAACTGCAGAAAGGGTCATCGGGGTGATAAATCGTCTGTTGGCGCGCAGACCTTTGGTTTGATCCGAGCCCTGGTAGATCGAGCGGATATGGAATCTGTGACCCCGATGTTCATCAGCCATCAGAGCAAGCAGGGATCCTTCCAAACTAAGCAGACGCACGATCTCCACATCTAAAAAGTAGTTGGCATTATCCATCAGGGCGTTTACCAGATGCTGGGGCTCACCGCCGGAAGACCCGATAAAAACTCTCTGGCCTGCGCGGATCATGCGAACGGCTTCGTCGGCGGTGCGGAGCTTTAGCTTATATTGCTCTTGAAGAGTTTTGTTATTCATTGAGAGTGTCCTTTTTTTGGTGATGATTGATAAAGAACTCAGGCGTTCAAGGGTTCAAAGGTTCAGAGGTTCAAGGTTGCATTCTCGCCTCTGGACTGGATTTGGGATGCGTATTTACGAGAAAAGCGTCAGCCTCGTCAGGGCGAATCCAAAACGTGGAGCCAAATTGGCAATTATTTGGGGGAATGAGCATTTTTAACGAGGACTTCGGGTCTTTCATGCCTTTTTTGTCCCTAACCCTGAACGCTGAACCCTGAACCTGTGAACGGTTACTCAAGAACTACTTCGAATAAAAAGATAAGGCGCTTAGCCGGAAAGTCCAAGTTACCATAAAAAATCCCCTGTGGGAGCGGCTTCCAGCCGCGAATTAAATGATCGCGGCTGGAAGCCGCTCCCACAACCAATACAACTTGTTCTTTCCAGATAACCGGAAAAGATAATAAAGCACACACGCTGGCAACTCAAGTTCTTATATTAGTAAATCTTGCGATTCCCGGCCGTTACAAATTGTTACAAACTGTTACATCGGAGAAAAGCATTTTTCTGCAAAGGTGGTTAATATCTAAATCAGCAGTAAGAGGATTTACTTTATTAATGAGACAATGTTGATTTACAACAAAGGAGGAATCATGGTAAAAAAAGGACTGTATCTTTCACTCATCGCGTTCTTGCTGTTAAGTGTTGCGGGTTTTGCAGGGTGCCGGCGCCATTCGCCCGATCAAAAAGCGGAATTCATGGTGGATTATGTCTCCGAAACCTTGGATTTGAGCGAAAGCCAGAAGGTGCATCTTGATCAGATCAAAGATGAATTGCTGGAAAAAGGTGTTCAGATGCGCGCCGATAAAGCCGCCATGCACAGCGAACTCATCACCCAGTTGCGAAGTGAAGAGATCGATCAAGGCCGCTTAAAAGCCATGGTGGCCGAACACAAAGTCAAAATGGAAGAGTTGATCGATCTCGGTATCGAAAAGCTGGCGGAGTTTCACAAAACCCTGACCCCGGAGCAGCGAGAGAAACTGGTTGCCAAACTGGAAAGCTTTAAAAAATGGCATGGCCATGGCGAATGAAGGACGTGTTGCGGGTTACGCGATGCGTGTTGCGGGTTACGCGATGCGGGTTGCGGGTTGCGCGATGCGGGTTGCGGGTTGCGCGATGCGGGTTGCGGGTTGCGCGATGCGGGTTACGGGTTGCGGGTTGCGGGTCTTCCGATTTTGGATTTTTGATTTTGGATTTCGGATTGGATAGGGGTCTATAGTTGATTGAGTTGATTGAGTTGATTAAGTTGATTGAGTTGATTGAGTTGATTGAATTTGTTGCAAGGCCGCAGTTAGTCAAATAGGCTGAAATCCATTAACCTAATCAACTATTCAACCAATCAACTAATCAACTTTTTCACCAATCAACCATTCAACCAGTAAACTATTCAACGAGGTCCGTAATAGTGACTTCAGACCCAGGGATGATTATTGTTGTTGTCATATTGAGCTTCAAAATTGTTTAGGAGCGCTAAGAAAATATGACACGCAGGAAGTTTATTCGAAAATTATTAATCACATTGAAAAGTATGGTGTTATATAGCCTGATGCCGAATATAGCCTCATCGGCGGTTTCCGCGGATTCCGAAAAAGAACCGCTGCATTATAAGCCTTTAAACGGACGCACCCTGCGCGGTATTGCAGAAGCAAAAGAGCATCACGGTCCCGAAGGCTTTGTTAATCCTGTAGGGCTGGGACGTCAGGGCCGGCTCTGGCAGGTCATGAAGTGGAAATTTTTCAGCCGGAACCGGTTCAAGGAATATTTTGACGATGAACGCGTAACTCCCGTGTCCATTGATTGGCAAAAAGTAAAAACCCACCCGGGTACTTCAATAACATTTCTCAAGCATGCCAGCGTGGTGATCAATGATGCGGGCCGATTTATTCTGGTGGATCCGGTCTTTTCTGAAATTTTCTGGTTTATCAAAGA
>JAFDDW010000388.1 GCA_019310665.1 Deltaproteobacteria bacterium | reverse complement strand
TGATGAAGGGAAAGGGGTGCGAAGCATCCACGGCAAGCGGTGTTAAGATAGGTTCCACCGATTTACGGAAATACTGCTGCATATAAGTGCGCTGTTGTTTGTTCAGCTCCGTGTAGTTCAGGATGGGAATCCCAGCTGCCGTCAAAGCGGGGCGAAGCTCCCTACGCACCAGCCTGGCAACGATGCGGGCCTGTTCGTGCAACTCCTGCCGGCAGGCTTGCAGTTCTTCGATCGGGGTGAGCCCGCCGTGGGACAGTTTCTTTTTCTTTTTCTTTTTCTCAATCTTCCGTTTGAGCCCACCGATACGTTTCATGGCAAACTCATCATACAGCATGCCCATGATGCCGGCGAACTTGACACGCTCAAGCAGGGGTCGGTCAGGATCTTCTGCCAGCGCCAGCACGCGGCGTGCAAAGCTGAGCCAACTCAACTCGCGGTTGATAAGCGTATTTGGCGAATCAGGATCGACTTTATCTGGTAACAAATCCATTTTATTCACAATGGACTACGGATCCGGCACTCTGCGGTGAATTATTATGCTTCCTATTCGATCAGACCGGCAGTTTTTTCGGCCGGTGGCGGCGCTGACACCTGAACACTGAAGCCCTGGGTCTTAATTGGTCAGAAACCCGAGGCCAGTAACCTTATTGAATTTGGGATTTCGGATTTGGGATTTCGGATTTTAATAAGGAAAATGTCTCATTTTAGACCCTGAGCCTTACGCCTTGAGCCATTAACCTTCTACCACGGCTACTTTGCCAGAAACCAGCGACCGGAAGCCTGAACCTATTATTTTTTGGACTCCGTGGCCGCCTTCTTGGCGTCCTCTTCGGCCTGTATGGCTGCTGCGCCTGCGGCGGCTGCAGCCTCCGCTAGTCTTTTATCAGGCTGGCCGGCAGGAGTACCCCCTTCCGGCCCTTCCCCGGTTGTTGTGCCTTTGTCTTCCGGGGGCAGATAGACCGTCACATTGCGATGGGCAAATTCAATGCCGTTTTCTCTGAAAGCTTCCTGCATCATCCGGTACACTTCCCGGCGGACAACAAATTGTTCACCCGGAATGGTTTTAAACTTCACCCGCATGACCATCGCCGAGTCATCCAACTCCCTGACGCCCTGGGATTTAAGTTTATCCAGCATCACCGGACCCATCTCTTCATCTTGCATGATTTTTATACTGATTTTCTTGATGATTTTTCTGACCTCATCGACGTCGGTGTCATAGCGCACGCGAAAATCAAGCTTGGAAATGATATAGTCCCGACTCATATTCGTCACGGTGCCCATATCACCAAACGGTATTGTGTGGACCGGGCCCCGCGGGTTACGAAGTCTTAACGAGCGCAGGGATATGTGTTCCACCATGCCTTTGGTGCCACCCGTTTCTATATAATCGCCCACTCGGAAGGCGTCGTCGATCAGGAAAAAAATCCCGGAGATGATGTCTTTGACCAGGGTCTGGGCCCCGAAACCAATCGCCAAGCCGATAACACCGGCACCGGCAATCAGCGGCCCGATGTTGACGCCGAGATTTGACAGAATGATCAGCGACACCATTAGGAACATGACGGTGAGGACGAATTTGCGTAAAAGCATCAGCAGGGTCCCGATGCGCGAGCCCCCGGCGCCGCCTTCTTCCATATCCTCATCGCTCTCCGGCATTTCTTCTCTGAGCTTCCGATCAATTCTGGTCTTGATAAATTCCCAGATCGCAAAACCAAGTATCAGGACCATAATTATTTTCAACGCATCCGCGGCAAAAATCCGGCCCAGGGAAAGATCTATACCCCACAGGCCGAGTACGATAAAGAGCAAAAAGACCACCAGCAAGAACCTGAAAACCCGTATGATCAGAGGAGCAAAATGTTTGATATTCGATTTATCATCTTCCTCGGGTTCTTGGGTTGTTTCGGGTTTTTCATCGCCACTCAGATCGATAACTTCAGGCAATTCCCCGGAGGCAATTTTCAACAGACGCTGAACCCACTGATCCAGGCCGATGAAAATAGGAATCAAAAACAGGCTGGCAATTAAATTAATAATCTTACCCTGGCTGCCCAGAAACACATTTGTCAGCCAGATTGTCCCGGATCCGGCTACATATAAGATGCCAAAATAATGCCAGGATCTGGCAAGCCTCATTCGTAAGGATGATTCGACACAGGTCCCATCGGAAGAGCCGGCGCAGATGGCTTCAGCCACCCTCTTTCTGCTCTGCCAGACCATGGCAATCATCAAAATGGTTACGCTGAGACCGGATGCAATAACGAAAAGATTAAAAAGTTCATCACTGCGACCTGTTTTTAAAAATATGAGACCGGGGGTTACCAATATGGCAGCGACCAGAGAGATTAGAATAATCCAGTGATAAAGAAATTTCGCATCACGGTCCTGCAGCGGAAATAATCTTAATTCCGGTGAAGCCGGTGACATGATCACCTTGGCCGCAAACATGATCACCCAAAAATAATAACTAGCAATTAAAATATCGGAAACAACCCAATAGCCGGCTTCTTCCTGCCTGAAAAAAATGATAAACAGGATGAAGGTGGTGAGCATGTAAGCACCGACACCCAGTGCATCCAACAGCAAGCGTGAAATAAACCGGCCCAATCTCTGAAGTTTGCCCAGGGCCACACTGGTCAACACCTGTTGTCGAAGATTTTCTGTTAACCGCAGCACTAAACGCTCGATAAGAATGCCACCGACGATCAGGGCGAAACCGATAAAAACCGTCAGCAGCAAATGGCCAAGGCCCTTGCCGCCCGACAATCTGTTGAGAATGGCGCTCCTTTTCGACGAATTGCGCTTAGTGCCAGAAAAAAATGAGGCTACCTGATCCACCGCGTCGAAAACGCCGTCCGCCAGTTCATGAAAAATCGTACCCGGAGAATGTTCACCCACGCTTGTTCCGCCTTCGGCCCCTGATGACAAATTTCCGACAGCGTCCAGTTTCAGTTTCTGTGACATTAACTGCCTGACCTGTTGGTCGCTTAACCCGGCCAGGTAAGCATCGACCTCTGCGGAAGTCATATTCGCGGGCATCTGAGCTTCCTGCACCTTGTTCTGGGATTTCATCATCATCGGTACTTGGGCTGCCGGTAATGTTGTCGAAAGCATAAAAGAAATGACAAGAACAAACAGCAGCAAAAAGGCGGAGAAGCTGTATTTAGCTATGGATGGTTGTAAAAATTTCATTTTTATCCAAACCCCCTTTTTTTGGAATCTTATTAGGCGATTTTGACGCTGATCCGGGCGGATTAATTAATTAATCCGCCGGACCTATGGTTAAAAAACAAACTTTGGTTTTCGAAGAACTATTTATCACCCTGAATATGCTATTCTTAAGGGCGGAGTAATTACGGCAATTCTTTAATCCAGGAGCCGCTTTCGAACCATTTCTGACTCAGCAATTTCAGCTGACCGCTGCCATCGAGCATGATTACAAAATTGCGCAACCAGTTGAGCAACAGAGTGTCCGGTTTTACGGCAATCCCCAGAGGTTCAAAGGTCAGGCGCGATTGTCCGGCCACCAGTCCCTTGTCGCGATAGCGAAAGGCCGAGAACGCACAAAAGGGATAATCGGCAACCAGCGCCGTAATCTTATCCTGCATCAACATCTCTAGGGCATCATCATAGGATTTCACTTTC